>NZ_JBHVDM010000032.1:0-74797 GCF_042802775.1 Nocardia sp. NPDC057455
GCGCAGGTGAACCCTGCGCGGCGGCCCTGCCGTTTCGCCGGTGCGAACCGGGCGCTCAGACCTTCAATCGAAGACCGAGCTCGCGCCGGAGCACCTCTTGCGAAGGGAGGCGGCCGAGCACGCGCAGCACCGCAGGCCGCAGCTCCCGTTGTTCCTCTTCGCTGAGCAGTCCGACAAGATCGCGCAGATCCATTTCATCGAATGCCGTAGTCATGGCAATCAGATTAAGGCCATCGACTGGATTCGTCTTGCGATGTTTAGCCACAGGTGGGAGCACATTTTCAGACCGGACAACCGGTTTATTGCGCGATGCCGTCGTAGCGCGCCCGTGCGGCGATGACGTCGTCCATGCGCGACTCCGCCCACGCTTTGACGGCGCTCATGACCGGCTGGAGGCTGTGGCCGAGCGGAGTGAGTTCGTAGTCGACCCGGACCGGTACCGCCGCGGTGATCCGCCGCTCCACCAAGCCGTCGCGCTCCAGTCCGCGGAGCGTCTGAGTGAGCATTTTGGGGCTCACGCCCGCGATGATCCGATTGAGTTCGGCGTAGCGCAGCGGGCCGTCGGCGAGCGCAGCGAGCACGAGGCTAACCCATTTGTCGCTGATCCGGTCCAGCAGTTGCCGGGTGGGGCACTCGGCGATGTACGCGTCGTAATGCAGTTTCGCCAGTTCACGGCGCTGCGCCGCGGTCTTCGTCGCCATCGGGGGTACCTCGCCACCTCTAACGCACTCTCGGGTAACTACTACCCAGCAGATAGTAGACCCTCGTAAGTTGGTCGGCAGCCGAGAGGAAGGAACGTCATGCGTGCAGTTGTGGTCCGCCGGCCGGGACCGGAAGCCGAGGTGGAGATCGCGGAAGTGCCGACGCCGCAACCGGGTCCGGGCGCGATCCGGATCGCGGTCGCGGCGGCGACGGTGAATCCGGTGGACCTGATGGTGCGCGCGGGCGTGGGCGGCACGCCGTTCGCCGCGCCGCGCGACCAATGGGGCGTCGGCTGGGACGTCGCGGGCACGGTGGACGCGCTCGGCGCGGGCGTCACGGGGTTCACGGTGGGGCAGGCGGTGATCGGCATCAGCGACCGGCTCGACGTCTCGCTCGGCGCGCAGGCCGATTATGTGGTCCTGGAAGCCGGAAACGTCGCGCCTGCTCCGGTTTCCGTGTCCCCGGTGCAGGCGGCCACCATCCCGCTCAACGGCCTCACCGCGGTCCAGGCCCTCGACGCGCTGGATCTCGCGTCCACCGACACGCTGCTGGTGACCGGCGCCGCGGGCGCGGTCGGCGGATTCGCCGTCGAACTCGCGGCCGCGCGCGGCATCCGAGTGATCGCGTCGGCCTCGCCCGCCGACGAGGATGTGATCCGCGCACTGGGCGCCACCGATTTCGTTCCGCGTCGAGCGTCCCTGCCCGATGCCGTCCGCACCCTGATCTCCGGCGGGGTCGACGCTGCCCTGGACGCGGCCGCGCTCGGTCCCGAGACGCTCGCGGCGGTGCGCGGCGGCGGACGGTTCGTGTCGATCAGCGTCCCGAACACGCCGATCCCATTGCGCGGCACCGCCGTCCGCACGGTGCTGGTCCGCGCCGATCGCAGGCAACTCGACCAACTCGTCGCCCATGTCGACGCGGGCGAACTCACCCTCCGCGTAGCCGAGACCCTCCCCTTGGTCGCCGTCGATACGGCCCACAAGCGCCTAGCCGCAGGTGGCCTGCGCGGGCGGCTGGTCCTCATCCCTTGATCGAAGGCCGACGGCGGACGGCTGAATGACCGCACCGTGTTTTTACGTTCGGGCGGGCCGTTCTGCCGCAACCCACCGGGGGTCGGTAGACGTATCGCTCGAAACGAGTTCGGGGCGGTGATCGCCCTGACGATCGCTTCGATGCCGACCCCGTGATCGACACCCCGGTGGGGCGCACGTCAAAACGCGCCCCACCGGGTTCAGCGGATGCGGATCGGGTCGTCGGTGTCGAGGCCGGTGCGGGTCTGGGGAGTGATGTGGATGGTGGCGGGGGTGGCGTCGGGGGCGTAAGGGGTGAAGCGCTCGAGGGAGCCCCAGTCGCGGGTCCAGTCGTGGTGGAGGTAGGCGGGGACCGTTTGGGACTTCAGCAGTAGGCCGGTCCAGCCGAGGGGGCCGCCGCCGATGTCGTCCTGCCAGGCGTTGGAGGCGTCGGAGCCGACGCGGTCGGGCAGGATGCGCCAGCGCGGGATCTCGCCGACGCCGTCCTTGTGGTCGAACGGCCGCTGGCACGGGAAGGCCAGGCCGACGTGCCAGTCGAGCAGCACCGGATCCTGCGAGCCGACCACGGAATTCAGGGTGGCGAGCTTGGGCAGCCGGGGCGGGGTGAGGGCCAGCCACTGCTTGGGTGTGATGTCGTTGTCGATCGCGACCATCCGCACCGCGTTCACTTCTCCTGGCAGCCGATCCAGCGGGACCCGCAGGTTGCGCCAGGACGGCGCGGGGCCGATATCCAGCGGATCGATCGAGCCGAGCGTGCGCACCTCGCCGTCCGCGCCGCGGACGCCGTACTCCAAGTGCAGTTCCTGCCCGTAGGTGAGCACGCCGTCGGCGTCCACCGACCGGATCCGGCCCGCCGCGGTGATCGCGAGCACCTGGTAGGCCGGGTCGTGGCGCATGCTGTCGGTCAGGTCGAGCCGGTACCACTCGGTGGTCAGCTTCGCCTGCTGCTGCTCGCCCTCCTGGTAGCTGCCCAGCACCGGGGTCTTCGCCGGGTCCAGGCCGAACGGTAGCGCGACGGTGCTGCCGTTGATGCCCGCCTGTTCGGTGGTGCCACCTCCGGTGCCCGCCCCGGTGGTCTTGCTGGTCTTGTTCTCGGAATCCTTGTCCACCGAGTTCGCGCCGCCGGAGACCGTTTCCTCGGCGTCGGCCGTGAGGTCGCCCGCCACCCCGTTCGGGGTGAATCCCTTGTTTTGCGCGGCCAATCCGTCCGCGGGCGATCCGGTGAAAGGTTGCAGCAGTGCATCGGCGGTGTCGGACTCCACCAGCACCTCGTTCGCCAGCGCGCACGAATCCCCGCCGACCGATTCCACGTTCGACTTGGTGATCGAGTACGCGGGGTACTGCGTGGCCGCCGCCTTGGCGAGCGAGGCGACCTCGAATACCACGAGCAGCGCGGCGGCCACGGTGAGCGGCGCGGAGGCCCACCGGTCGAAACGCCGTGGCGCTGCGGGCCGCTCGCGCCGGTACGGCTCCCGGTAGTGCTGCCAGACGGCGACCAGCAACGCGAGGCCGCTCAATCCGAGGAACAATGTTGACAGTCCCTTGCCCGCGATCAGCGGCGCCTTGTCCCACCACGGGACACCGTAGCTGGATACGTACCACCACCCGTTGGAGCCGGTGAAGGTCACGGCGAGCAGGAACAGCACGGCGGCGGCGAACAACGCGCGGTTGCGCGGCGAGCGAATACCGTTGCTGCCCACCGCGACCGCCGCGAGCGCGGCCAGCGATCCGGCCAGTCCGGCGTACACGCCGAAGTGGTGCGTCCACTTGGTGGGGGTGAACATCATCAAGAACAGCGACGCGAACACGATGCCGAGAATGCGCACCGAAGGACCGCGCGAGGTGCCCGGAATGCGGCCCTTACGCAGTACTTGCAGGACACAGACCAGCAGGCACAGCAGCATCACCAGCACGCCGAACCGCCGCGCCAGTGAACCGTCCGGCGAGAGCATGAGCAGCGAATCCCAGCGGGTGCGCTCGTCGAACCACGCGACGTTCGGGCCGACGATCGTGCGGACCCTGGTGGCTTCCAGCACCGTCGCCAGAGTCTGGTCGGCGAAGATCACCGCGAGCACCAGCGTTCCCGCGGCCAGGCCCGGGGCGAGCAGCGCGGCGAACCGGAAGGCCGCGCCGGCACGGGAGGTCTCGCGCGCGGTGGCAGGAGCGTTCACCGCTGCCGCGGCTTCGGCGGAACCCGCGGCGGCCGCGTCCGCGGCGGGCCCGGTGCGGGCGGGGATCACTCCGCGGGCGCGCTTGATGATGATCAGCAACACCGGCCGCGATCCGGCGATGAGCGCCGCGATGCAGATCAGGCCGGTGGGACCCGCCGCAAGGGAGAACGCGGCGATCAGCACGGCCACCGCGGCGGGCAGCAACCGTCCGGTCGCGATGGCGCGTTCGATCGAGCACCAGGTGAGCAGCGCGCCCGCCGCGATCAGCGGTTCGGGGCGCAGCCCGTTGTCGTAGGGGAGCCAGAACGCGAGGAATACCAGCCCCGCCGTCCACAGCGCCACCTTGTCGCGGCGCACTCGGGCGCCGAGGCGTGGCAGCACCTCACGGCTGATCACCAGCCAGCAGATGATCCCCGCCAGCAGCGTGGGCAGTCGCATCCACAGGCTCGCGTCGGAGATCCGGGCCATCCAGGCCAGCACCTCGTAGGACCAGCCGAACGGGGCCTCGGGGACCGCGAACCAGCGGTAGTAGTTCGCCATATAGCCCGCGTGCTCGGAGGCACGCGCCATGTTGAGGATGTAGCCGTCGTCGGAGGTATTCGCCCCGATGACGTGCCACAGCGCCAGGGTGCCCAGCACGACGCCGTCCGCCGGGGTGACGCGCCACCAGTGCGCGGGCAGGAACCGCCGCGCCTTGCGCCCGTCGGTCGTGTCCAGCAGATGCAGTGCGACGAGTGCGATCAGCGTGAACACAGCGGCGGCGAGCATGGCGGCCAGCTTCAGCGGCGTCGGTGTGGAGGAGAAACGCGAGTCGATGTCCGCGTGCACCTGCGCTCCGGCGAGCCGGCCTGCATCCAGATCGGTGAACAAGCCGACCAGTTGCGGCCGGACGTCGCGGCCGATCGTTGTCCGGAACGGCGTGCCGTCCTGGCGAGTCACGCCGGTGAGTTCGACGGTCGTCGCGGCGGCGTTCGACTCGATGCCGATCGTCGCGCAGGTCCCGACCTCCGCCAGCGGCGCCGACAGTAGCGGGATGTCGCGCAGCACGACCGAGAGGACGCCGTCGGCGACCGAGACCACCAGACCTTTGGTCGCCGCCTGACCGGAGGCCACCGGGACGGTGGACAGCACAGTGCCCGCCGCTCCGAGCTCGCGGGTCAGCGAGCAGGGCAGCGTCGCGTGTAACCGCAGCGGTTCGTAGGACACCAGCGGCGCCGCCACGCTCGCGGCGCCCGGCTGGGGCCAGTCCACGCTCGCCCGATCCTGCCGCACCGGCAGGATCGGGGTCAGCAACGCCAGCAGGAATCCGAGAAGCCCGGAGAGCAGGGCGATCCAGCGGATACGGGTGAACGCTCGAGAAGATCGGTCCGGTCGCACGGTGGTTGATGCTAGCTACCGCCCGGTGTGATTCCGACTGCCCCCGACGCACGCAGCGTATGAACGTCCCACAGCCAGACGTCATCGACCCGCGTCGGCGTGAACCCGAGCAGCTGGGTGACCGTTTCTCGCAGCACTTCGCCGTTCCTCGTCGCGGGCAGTACCAGGACGTCGGCGCGCCAGAATCGCAGATCATCCATCGCGCGGGCGCGCACGTCGGCGTCGATTCGCGGCACCACCCCGCTGTCCTGCGCCTGCACCAGCAGCGCGGTGGTCGGACGGGCCTCGGGGCCGTAGATCCCTTTCTTCGTCGTACCGGTCGGGCCGACGAAGTATCCCCCCGCCAGCGGGAAGCTGAAATCGGCATCGGCCTGCCAACGCAGCGCCCGCGCGTCGGGCGGCCGGGGCGGCGGCACCAGGACCACCGATCCGTCGCCGACGTAGCGGCGCACGGTGCCGTCGGCGAAGAAGTCCGGCGTCGGCGCCCGTTCGACCACCGGCAGGATGGTCGGGACCAGCGGCAGCAGTACACAGGCGACCGCGCCGAACCACGCGAGCGGCTTCCAGTCCACCGCCGATTGCGTCCAGGTCCGCACCGCCCGCTCGCAGGCCAGCGTGAGCACGACCGCGATGGCCGGGATCGCGGCCATGCTGAGCCTGCTCTCCAGCACGGTGTTCAGCAGCGGGACGTGTTCGGCCCCGCGCCACGGCAGCGCGATGCCGGTCGGCCGCTTGCCGATCGTCGCGACCGCGCCCAGCGACAGCACGCCGAAGACCGCGATCACCACCGCCGCGGCCCGCACCACCCGGTCGCGCCACAGCAGGCCCACGGTGAACATCACCAAGAGCAGCAGCGGCCAGCCGAAGTACGCGTTCTGCTCGGTCGGGTTGATCGCTACGTTCCGGCCCGGAGCGAACACGCCACCCAGCGACTCGGAGGGGAACTGCACCAGCGCTTCGAGGTCGTTGCCCATCGGGCCGTGGTCGATCGAGCGATAGCTCTGCGGGCCGAAGAACTGCCACCACAGCGGAATCTCGGCGAGTGCCAGCGTGATCACCGCGCCCAGCACGAGGGTGGGCGCGATCGCCCGTGCCACCCGCAGCCCCGCGCGCGGAGCATGCAGGTAGTAGACGAGCGCGAACAGCCCGAACGCGAGGGCGAAGATCAACAGCGGTTCCTCGCCGAGCGCGATCTGCATGGCGACCAAAAGGCCCAGGATGACCGCATCGCGCACCCGCCCGCGCGGCCGTCGCGGTTCCGCTGCTCGCCGCGTCATCCGGATCAGCCGGCCCGCGATGATCGGAAGCAACAGCAACACGACGAAATTCGGGTGCGCATTGGCATGCGAGATCATCCCTGGCGCGAAACCGCAGAACAGGCCGCCGATCACCGCCGCGACTCGCGATCGGACGAGCTCGCGGGAGAACAGGCGGAACCAGGCGAACGCCGTCCCGGCCAAGCCGAAGGTGAGCACGAGCACGAATGTGACGGTGGGCCCGAAGAGCAAGGTGACCGGCGTCAGCGGCACGCCGACGCCGAACATGGCCGTGTTGGCCATCATGTTCACCCCGGCCGGAAAGTTCTGCAGGTCGGTGCCGAGCGGGTTCCGCAGGTTCGCCACCGAGTGCGCGGTAACGGCGAAGAACCACTCCCACATCGTCTGGTCCTGACCGCTCTTGATCAGGTACCCGCTGTCGGTGTTGCGCCACTGACCCGACAGCACGGCTGCGGCGAGCGCCAGGTAGCCGAGGCCGACGAGCAGGTCGGTGCCACCGGCTCGAACGCGGGGAAACCACCGGGCGCGCGCGGGGCCGGTGAGCACTCCTGCCGCCGTCGCTTCTTTCGGCGCGACCGCGACCGGCGTCGATTCCGCTGATAGGTCGGTCTCGACGTCCTGTGCCCGTGTCACCCGCGCATCACTCCTCGACAGCCCCTCCCGTACCAACCACGCTGTGCGTGGACCGACAAACGAAAGGGGTATCCACTCTGCGCGAGTTCAACCGCAGCAATCCGGGAAGCCGGTCCGCGAGGGACGGTGACAAGCGCGGACGGCCCCGGATCCGCGCCTGTTCCACCGCAGGATCGGGGCACTGGACAGTGGCGAGCGTGCGACTGCGGTCCGTGCGTGTTCCACCGCAGCGAATCGGGGGCACTGGTCCGTGGTGGCCAGTGGCGAGCGTGCGGCTGCGATCCGTGCGTGTTCCACCGCGGCGATTCCGCCGCATGGGTCAGCGGTGGACCGTGACCAGCGTGAACGGCCCGATATCGGTGGTGGTGAAACGCGAGTCGGCGAACAGTTCCTTGGGGAAGCTCACCGAGTAGCGCGCCACGTTCGGATCGTTCGGATAAACGTCCTTCGCCAGCCGCAAGGTGTAAGTGCCTCCACTGCGCCGGAACAGGAACGCGTCCGGTGCGCGCCACGGGGTCGCCGCCATTGCGTCGAGCAATTCCTGCGACGTCTTCAGTTCGCTCCAGCGCTCGATGGTCGCCGCCCGGCCTGCGAAGTCGGCGAGCGGGTTGGCGTAGTGCGAGGTGAGCGCTTGGAAGCCGAAGTAGGGGTAGAAGGAAAGGAAGCTGGTGTCGGCGGTGAGGACCACCGTGTCCGAGCGGGGCCGCCCGGTCTGCGCGGTGAGCGCCGCGTCTATCTCGTCATAGTGCGAGACCGCCGAAACACCTCGTTGATCGGCTCGATTGCCGTCGCCGTCGGTGTCGGTGTAGGCGGTGGTGATCTCCGGAGTCAGGACGTGCGGGATGTCCTGGGCGAAGGCCAGCGCGCCGATCGTCGCGACGGCGATCGCCACGAGGCGGAACCGGGCGGGCTCGTTCAACGCCTGGTAGATCGCCCGCGCGCCCTCCACGAACCCGAACGCGCCCGCGACGGAGAGCAACACCAGCAGCACCGGCTCCAGGCGGAACGACAGCAGCGTGGTGCCCGCGGCGGTCGCCACCATGGACAGCAGCGTCCACAGGTAGATCGCCGCCACCCCGATACCCAGCGCCTGCGCCCTCCGCGACGACGCTCCACGCAGCACCAGCCATATGGTGCCGATCAAGCACAGCGCGCCGAGCAGGGAGAACTGGAACATCGGCAGGGGCAGCTCGGCTCCCGCTTCCGGCAGGTAGTGCTGGGCGGTCCCCGAGTTCGCCGTCGCGGTGCGCAGCGCCTTCGCCAGGTACGGCCCCCACACGACGAGCGCGACAAGTCCGGCGATCACCGCGATCACCACCAGCCGGAGAAGCGACGGCACCGCCGCGCGCCAAGCGGGGCGGGTCGAGCCTGTCGAGGCGCGAGCGCGACGTGGATGGTCGGCGGCACGCTGCGCGCGCACCGCGGCCAACGCCGCCAGCAGACCCATCAGGGCGACCGCGAAGGCAGCCACGAGGAAGTAGAGGGTGTAGAACGTGGCCGCCCAGCCCAGGAACAGCCCGGTGCCGACGACCGCGCCCCACCCACCGGCAGTCCGATGCTCGATGTCGTCGGCCTTCACGTCTTCCAGGGGTCGATAGAGCGCTCCCCAAGCGAGCACGAGCGCGGGCGCGAGCAGCAGCACGATGACGGCGCTGTACGCCTCGGGCGCGGCGTAGGCCAGGGTGACCGCCGTGCTCGCCGCCGCGACGCCCACCGCCCAATCCGCGCGGATCAGCTTCGACCACAGCACCAGCGCGACGACCGCGGCCACCGCGAGGAAGCCGATCGAGTACGGCTTGAACACCTCCCAGCCGTCCATCCCGAGCAGATTCGCGACCCGGCCGCCGATCCAGAACCAGCCGGCGGGATAGAAGGACGGCAGATCCGCGTACGTCATGTCGCGCAGCGCGGCGGAATCGGTGAGCCGGGTGAGGAACTCGGTGCGGAACTCCTGATCCACCGAGACGCCGAACAGATACAGTTTCGTCGCCGCCAGCGGCATGCCGAGCGTGAACGTGACGAACGTCGAAAGACCAGCCCAGGACAGCAGTTTCGCGACCAAGGGCCACTTGCGCAGCCGCAGCAGCGCGATCGCGATCGCGAGCATGACCGCGGCGCCGACCTGCCCGACCGTGGTCAGCGCCCGCGTCACGTTCGAGGCATTGAAGGCGGGCCACTGCACCAGCGAGAACGCGACGAGCCCGACGGCGGCCACCGCCGCTGCGACGACCGCCGCGAGCGCGGCCTCGCCGACGCCGGAGGCGATCTGCCGCACCGCGAGCGACCTCCGCCCGGGCGCGGGGGCCGGATCGGCGGGGCGCGGCGGCGCTTCGTCCGTCGCGGTCACTGTGCTCAACGGACCGCTCCGCGCTCGTCGCACTGGGTTACTCGCATGGCGCCTCCCGGTTTCACAGGGTCCACTCCGTCAGACGATAGGTGCCCGCGCGATCACCGATCACGCGGGCACCGAATCGTTCGCCGAGAATCAGATCGGCAGTCTGCGGAAGATCGCGCGCGGGACGTGTCGCAGCACCATCATCACGTAGCGGAAGGCACCCGGCGCCCAGACCAGTTCCTTCCCCCGCTGTGAGGCGGCCACCGCCAGTGCCGCGACATCTTCCTTGTCGACGGTGAGCGGCGCCTCTTTGACATGCGCCGAGAAGTTGGTCCGCACCATGCCGGGCCGGATCACCAGCACGCGCGGGCCGTGCGGCCGCAGTGCTTCGCCGAGCCCGAGGTAGAACCCGTCCAGGCCGGCTTTGGTCGACCCGTAGACGAAGTTCGAGCGTCGCACCCGCTCACCGGCGACCGACGACATCGCGATGATTCGTCCGAAGCCCTGCGCTTTCATCTTCTCGCCTACCAGCACGCCGACGGAAACGGAGGCGGTGTAGTTGATCTGGGCGACCCGCACGGCCTTGGCTTGGTTCTGCCACAGCTCTTCGGGATCGCCGTCGAGGGCGAAGGCGACGATCGCGACGTCCACGTCACCGGCGTCCCACGCGGCGTCGATCACTTTGGGGTGGCTGTCGGTGTCGAGCGCGTCGAAGTCGATGACGTCGACCTGGCTCGCGCCCGCGGCCTTCAGTTGGGCGACCGCGCCCTCCCGCAGCGGATCGCCGGGCAGTGCCGCGAGGGTGATGCGCGCGGGCCCCTTCTTCAGGTACTCCGCGCAGATTGCCAAGCCGATCTCCGAGGTGCCACCCAGCAGCAGAATCGACTGCGGGTTGCCAACGGCATTGATCACTGCAGCTCCAGCCTTCTCGCCATATCGGACATGAACACGCCTGTGGGGTCGACGCTGCGGCGGACCTTGATCCACTCGTCGATCCGGGGATACATCTTGTGGAAGGTCTCGGCGGTGGTCCGCGAGTCCTTCGCGGTGTACAGCCGCCCGCCGAACTCGAGCACTCGCCGGTCCAGCTCGCCGACCAGCTCGTTGAGGCCCGGCTTGATCGGGAAGTCGACGCAGATGTTCCAGCCCGGCATCGGGAAGCTCAGCGGGGCCTGGTTGCCCGGGCCGAACAGCTTGAACACGTTCAGCGCCGAGTAGTGCCCGGACGCCTGGATGTCGATGATGATCCGCTTGAACTCCTCGACCGCCTCGGTCGGCACCACGAACTGGTACTGGAGGAAGCCGTTGGAGCCGTAGCCGCGGTTCCACTCCGCGATCATGTCCAGCGGGTGATAGAACTGCGTCAGGTTCTGCACCTTGCCGGTGTAGTTGCCGCCCATCCGGTAGTACGCCTCGCCGATGGACATCAGCGTGAGCTTGTTCATCGTCCAGTTCGGGAAGATGTCCGGGACGGTCATCAGCTGCGGCGCGTCGAACTTCAGCGGCTTGCTGCGCAGCCGCTTGGGCAGCTCGTCGACCTTCGCCAACCTGCCACGGGTGATCGTGGCGCGGCCCAGTTTGGGCAGCGGGCTGATCACGTCGAACCAGGCGCTCGAGTAGGTGTAGTTCGACTCGCTGCCGTCGCTGTGCGCGGCGATGGTCTCGTCGAGGGTCGTGGTCTTCACGCCGTCGTTGAGGAAGTAGGCCGACTCCGTGGGCACCATCTCGATGGTCGCCCGCAGGATGATGCCGGTGAGCCCGTTGCCGCCGACGGTGGCCCAGAACAACTTGGCGTTGCGCTTCGGTGTGATGTGCTGCACCTGGCCATCGGCGGTGAGCAGATCGATCGAGCGCACGTGGTTGCCGAAGCTGCCCTCGCTGTGGTGGTTCTTGCCGTGGATGTCGGAGGCGATCGCGCCCCCGATGGTCACCTGGCGGGTGCCCGGTAGCACCGGCACCCACAGCCCGAACGGTAGCGCGGCCTTCATGAGCTGGTCCAGGCTGACGCCGCCGTCCACGTCCACGATGCGGGTGTCGCGGTCGATCCGGTGGATGTTGTTCAGCGCGGTCATGTCGACGACCAGGCCGCCCGCGTTTTGCGCGTGGTCGCCGTAGGAGCGGCCGAGGCCGCGGGCGATCACGCCGCGCCGCAGGTGGGCGGGCTTGCCGTCGTTGTCCTCGGCGACCATGGCGACTGCCTTGGCGATCAGTTCGGGATCGCTGGTCGAGAGCACTTCGGAAGAGGTGGGTGCGGTGCGACCCCACCCGGTCAACGTACGGGTGCGCGTCGGAAGTTCGAACGCGTTCCCCGCGGCCGGGCCGTCGTTCGTGACGCCGGCACCCTTGTCGTTCCCGGTTGTCTTGGTGGCGGTCGGAGCTTTCGTGGACATCGGCATAGAGGCTACAGGTATGACGCCAGATCGGGACGGGGTCGCTCTACCCATGGGTAGTGACGTACACGTCGGGTCGGCACCGAATCCCGGTCATCACCGGTTCGGCGCTACGCTCGTCGGCGTGCAAGCCGAACCCCACCTGCCGCTCCCGGCAGAGTTGCCGCTGGTCGACGAGCCCGGTGGCACCGAGGTCGACCTCAAGACGCAGATCATCCGCTTCACCCTCACCGGCGGGTTCTCGGCCGTCGTCGACTACGGGCTCTACAGCCTGCTGCTCAACCTGGTGGGCCTGCCGGTCATCGTCGCCAAGTCGATCGGTTTCGTGGCGGGCACCACAACCGCCTACCTGATCAATCGACGCTGGACTTTCCAGGCCCCGCCCAGCCGCGTCCGCTTCCTCGCGGTCGTCGCGCTCTACGCGGTGACCTTCGCGGTCCAGGTCGGCATCAACAACCTGTTCTACTTCACCCTCCCCGGCGAGTGGTGGCGCCAGCCGCTGGCCTTCGTCATCGCCCAGGGCACCGCGACCGTCATCAACTTCCTCGTCCAGCGCTTGGTGATCTTCAGGATCCGCTGACTACTCGCTCGTTGCGCCGCGGTAAGTCAGAAAGGTCTCCACCAATCGATTGACTTCGTCGGGGATCTCCGCTGCCGCGAGGTGTGCGGCACCGTCCGCGACCACGAGTTCCGCGCCGGGGATGGACTTCGCCATGACCTCGAGTTCGGGCACGGGGAACGTGCGATCCTCGCGGCCTCCGACGATCAGTGTGGGACAGGTGATCGAGGCGAATCGGCCTCGTTGGTCCGGGCGGTCGATCACCACCGATCGCACGGCGTGAGCGACCGATGCCGGATCATTGCGACGCGCCACGTCGACGACCTGCCGGACCACCTGCGGGCGGGTGCGTTCGGTTGTCGGGCCGAGAAACGCGCGAACCACCGATCTGGTGAGTGGTGGGCGAATCCCGCCGAGGATCCGGATCACCATCAGCAACGTCCGGTACTGCAGCCGCTGACCGAGCGGTGCCGATGACGCCGTGCCGTTCATCAGAACGGCGGACTCGACGCGATCAGGGAATTCGGCGGCGAGGGTGCCGCCGATCATCGCGCCCCAGGAGTTCCCGATGAAATGCGTCCGAGGCAAGCCGAGCTGATCGAGGATGTCGACCACACAGCCCGCGCACTCGTCGAAGGTGAAGGGCCGCTCGAGACGACTGGACCCGCCGTGGCCGGGCGGGTCCACCGCGATGGTCAGGAAATTCCGTGCGAAGTGAGCGACCTGCGCGTCCCAGAGGGCGGCGTCCATCAGAAGGCTCGGCCACATCACGATCGGATGGCCGCTGCCGGTCAGCACGACGTGCAGCAACCCGAGCCGAGTCTGTATGTGGATATGCCTGCGGTCCATGACAGTGCTCATTCCTCGCGGTGAGCGGCGGGCCGGTGCCCGGCCGGGTCGTCTTCCCGCCACGTCGAACGGGTCCCGCCGCCGGTTGCGACGCTCCGATGTTCTGGGCTGTGATCTGTACTATCGGACTCTCACGCTAGGCGTGGACCCATGCGCGCTCGACCTGATCCGTGCACGGGTCTGACGGAAGCGCGCACGCCGGTCTGGAGGATGCTCGTGTCGATCGCCGAGCCTTATCGCGTGGAACGAGTCGATACGGGCGCAGTCCTGCCCCGCGAGTCGGCCGACTTCTGGGCCGAGCACGTCTGTCGTAACCAGGGCACGTTGCAGTGCCGCTTCGCCAGTCCGGCGTCGTTCCGTGGCGCTACGGCCGTGCAGCGATACGCGGGCTATCAGCTGATCGATTTCTGGTCCGACAGCATCGTCTACGCCAGAACCCGTGCGGACATCCGGCACGACGGCGATGAGAGCCTGCGGATGATGATCCCGGTCGCGGGCGCATTGCATCTTCGGCAGGACGACATCGCCGCCCAGGTGGTCCCGGGGCACGGGGCGGTGGTCACCAAGACCCGTCCCGTGGAATTCCGCCAGCCCATGGCCGCGCGCGGCTGGGTGTTGAACGTCCCGGCGGGCGCGTTGCCCCTCGAGCTCGGCGCGGGACCCGCACTCATCGACCTGCGGGAGGGCTTGGGATCGGTTGTCACAGGCATGATCACCGAACTCGGCAAGCAGCGCGCGGCCGTCGACGGTCCCGAGTTCGCTTCCGCCTGTGCCACGATCGTCGATCTACTCGGCCTCTGCCTGCGCCGCCGCGACGCGGCACCCACCGTGCTGGCCACGGTGGACGCCGCGGTCCGCGATCACGTCCGCCGCCACGCCGACGACCCGAGCCTGACGCCCACCGCGATCGCGCGAAGCCTCGGCTGGTCACTGCGCCAGATCCAACTGGCCTTGCACCACACCGGTACGACACCGAGCGACCTGATCCGCGCCGAACGCCTCGACCGCGCGCACCGCCGCCTCCGCGAAGCCCCACGCGACCGCACCGTCGCCGACATCGCGTACGCCAGCGGTTTCCGCTCGCTCAGCACCTTCGGAGCCGCGTTCAAAACGCGGTTCGGGGTGACTCCCCAGGAAGTACGACCGCGCTGAGCGGACGTCATGCGGCCGACTGAACGCGTATCTCCAACCCGATGACCACAGTGGTCGCCGCCGAGTTATTGCCTCTCACGTCCGGCCCTCGGTACCGAGGGCCGACCGCCGGTAGAGTTCGGCCGAGGGCATCGTCGAGCGCGGATCGGGCGTTGGGACGGTCGTCGAGACGAGGAGGCTCCGATCGAGACATCCCGTGCGCTTGATGGGCATACCGAGGGTGGACAGGGCATTGCCACCGCGCCGGGGGGCGCGGTCTTGGCGGGAACAGTCTTCGGTGTCGCGGTTCTCTTGTGCGTCCATCTCGACTGGGCGCCGTTCGTCGGTGACCCGACCGGACCGGATCGGCTCGTCGGTTTTGTGGCCGGCGGGATTCTGCTGGGTCTTTCCCTGCTGGTGTGGGCGATCAAGACGCTGTATCTGGTCGGCAGAGAGCATCGGTGGTCCTGGAAGGTCGCCGCGGTGCCGGTGGTTGTGCTCGCAGGGCTGGTCGCGGGGTTGATCTTTCGGCCCGATGGCTTCGACGCCGCACGTCCGGAGATGGAAGAAGTCGCGGTCGAGATGCTGCGCGAGACCGGGCCGAGTACCCGCCGAGATCTGAACTTCGGTGGGCTCGAGATCAGTTCGGCGCAGCGCCAGTCCGATGGTTCCGTGTACTTCTACGACGCCGATGGGTTCGTGGGCTCGACTGTCCACGGCTGGGTCTACTCGCCGAGCGCCGAGCCGGTGGGGAGCGGGGCTCGTCGGTTCGAAAAGCTGTCCGGGCACTGGTATTCGTTCGTCTTCGCCATCGACTGAGGGTGCGGGCGGCGAGCCATGCCATTGCAGCCTGCGGGAGAATGCGTGCTGTGGAGCGCGCGCGTATCGGTTGGTCGAGCCGCGAGAGGCTCGTCGTCTGAACCAGACCGCACTCGGCAAGTAGAGCGGAGTAGGTCAGCGGACGGTCGCGACGATCGAGCACGGCGGCATCGAGTACTCCGAGATCGAGACGATTCGCCAGTACGTCGAGGAGCGCGGCGGCGAGATCGAGGTAATCGCGTGGTTCGGCGTCGAGGCCTACCCATCGCTTGTTCTTCCGACCGGGCACCCGACACGGAATCGGCCCGGCTCCTGACATTTCGAATCAGGGGGCCGGGCCATGCCGGCCGATGTGGTCAGCGCCGGTGGAATTCGCCATCCGTGATGCCTGCGGTGAAGGCGTCCCATTCGCCGGGGGTGAACACCAGTGCGGGACCGGTCGGGTTCTTCGAGTCGCGTACCCCCACCATGCCGCCGCCGAGATGAGCGACCTCCACGCAGTCGCCGCTCGGTTGGCTGCGACTGCTCTTGAACCAATTCGCCCCGGACAAGTCCCTAGTCACGCGGCATACTCCTCTGCAATCTCCTGCACCAGGACTCTGGTGTCATTCTCGCTCAACGCTACCTGGCGGAGGTTCGCCACTGTCGTCCTGTGGCGCTCGATCACGTTATCGTCTTCCAGGAACAACGCCCCCGTGAAGCCTTCTACGAAGACGACAGGTGGTTCGTTCATTCGACTGGCCTGCAGTGGTGGGAAGTCGAAAAGGGTGAACGATTGGACTACTAGCCCGAGGTGGCCTCCGGCGTCGAAGGGGATCACCCGAAGGGAGACGTTGGGTAGGTTCCCGATCTCAGCGAGATGCCGTGACTGCTCGCCCATTACGTTCGGTCCGCCGACTTGATGCCGCAGCGCTGATTCCGAAAGCAGCACTTCAAGTGAGAAGTCGGGATCTTCTCTCAGCCTGCGCTGTCTCCGCGCGGCCAACTCGAGCCTTCGCTCCACATCGACAGCTGACATCGCCGGGTCGACTGTCTCTACAAGCCATCTGCGATACGCCGGAGTCTGGAGCAAGCCGGGCAGCAGTGTGAGATGGAAGCTCGTCATTCGACGGCATGCCTGCTCGAGGCTCATGAAGTGATCGAAGTGCGGATTCACAACGTCGGCGTATGCGCGCCACCAGCCGCTCGTCGGGTCGCCCTTGCTGGCCTTGACTTCCTTGAGGAGACCGAGAAGTTCGGTTCGAGCGGCTTCGTCGGCCTCATAGAAGTCCAGCAGATCGCGAAACTGTGCCGTGCTGATTCTGGCTGGCCGACCGTCTTCAACCCTGCCGATCGTCTGCTTGGAGACCTCGATAGCCAGTCCTGCGGCCAGTTGGCTCTTTCCGGCGCTGTTACGTAGTTCGCGGAGCAACCTCCCAAGTGCGCGTCGTGGGAGCGTAGAACCTGCCATTCCTTAGCCTCGCTATCCGGTATGGCCCGTACTGGACCGAGTTCTGGTGGGCCGAGGAACGATGGGTCGGATCGTGGTGGAACGGCCCGCGTTGGACGTCCAGTGTAGTTGATGAGATGTCCGCGATGGACGGTCCATATCCCCAAACTTGATGTGTACTGAGAGCGCAACGGGCAACGAGAGTCGCTCTGCCATCACACGTTTGCGCTCTTCCAGGCCACGGGCGTCCCTGACGTCTAAACGTCCGGAGCCGCTGCACTTCACACAACTTTCGATCCGAGTAGGGGGCTTTCGAGATGGACCATGAGCCGTTCGAGGACACACCGGTCTCGCGGTGCCAGTTCTACCGGCGCGCATGCGGTCTACCCGCTGTCATCGACCCGCCCGGACTGGGACGGATCGTCGTGCACGCGGGCAGCGTGTGGGGCATCACGATGCCCGCGCGGCTGGGTCAGGCGGTGCGGGCGCACCTGCACGGACAGGGGAATTCGGTCGGGCCGATCATCGGTCATCCACGCTCCGGCAGGTGGACGTTCTTGATTCGGCCCGATCTCGGGGAGGTCGATGACATGCGGCTGTTCGCAGAGCTGTTTCGGCTGGATGTGTCCGTCGCTCGTGCCGGGGCGGCGATCGCGTTGCCGTCACCCACCGCGTCGGCGGGGGCGATCCGTCAGTGGATCGAGCCGCCCGCCAGTGCTTTTCGACCGTCGGGCGTCGCCGTGGTGAAGGCGATTCGCGCCTGGGCCGATCAAATGTCCCGTCGTCGGACGCGCGATGGTGACCGGCCATCCGGTATCACCGAGGTGGACGGGTGATGGTCGCGAGCGTCATCATCGCTGGAGCCGTGCTGTGGTTCATGGCGAACTTCCTGGTCGCCATGGCGGTTCTGGAAGGCCGCATCGGCCGGGAAGTCCCGTGTTGCGAACCTCGTCCGGCGACGGTCACGGGCACCGTGGCATGGATGCAGGCGCAGACACTGCCGACCACCTGCCCGTTGGTCTCCGCGCACCGGGCGTCGGCGTGAGCCGCCGTATGCCAGGGGACCTTCCGCCCGTCCCCGGTGCGTGCGCGCCGGTCGGGCCGGACCCCACGCGCCCCAGCATCGCCCGGGTCCACGACTACAGCCTCGGCGGCAAAGACAACTATGAAGTCGACCGGCGTTTCTTCCACGACATCCTTCAGGTCGCACCTCGCATGCGCGAAGTTTCGTCGATGACACGACTTTGGCTGGATCGCGTCGTGCGCCACCTCGTCGGCGATGTGGGTATCGACCAGATAGTCGACCTCGGGGCCGGACTGCCCGCCGTCACGAACATTCACGAGATCGCGCACCAGTACAACAGGGAAGCGCGGGTGGTCTACGTGGACAACGATCCGCTCTGCTGCACTCACGGCCGCGCCCTGCTCGAGCGGCATGCGGGCGTCCGTTACGTGCAAGGCGATCTGACGCGACCGCGTAGCCTGCTGCCGGAAATCACCGGCCACCTGGAGCCAGGTCACCCGATGACAGTCATCCTGTCCGGCGTCCTGCACCACGTGCCCGATGAACTCGGCCCGGCGGGAATCGTCCGCGCGTATGCCGAGATGCTGCCGCCGGGTTCCTACTTCGCGATCAGTCACTATCTCGACCCCACCGACGATTCCGCCGCCCACCGGCTCGCCCGCGAACTCGAGCACCGTTTCGTCGATGGGCTGGGTTCAGGCTGGTTTCGCACCCGGGAACAGATCGCCGCCTACTTCGACGGGCTGGAACTTGTCGGGCCCGGTCTGGTCGAGCTCGGCGACTGGTGGCCTTATGGGCCCGCGCTGCGTCCGCGATCAGTCGAGCAACGACTGATGCTGGGCGCGCTGGGCCGCATACCGATCCTCAGGACCCGCTGACGAGCGACTCGGCCAGTTCGTTCTTCTCCGCCTTCGCTCCGAAGTAGTCCCCGCCCTTGGCCCGCACGTTGTCGGTGCCCCAATCACGCTGTTCGCGTGGGGCGGGGACCAGATGCGGGATGTGCTTGCGGCAATGGATATAGGCCTCTTCCACGCGGACCACGACCCAGTGTTCGGCTACGCGGCCCTTGTGGCTGACCGGCAGGTCGGTCACGACGTTGCGCAGGGCGAGGTCGGCGACGATGTGTGCCGAACCGTTGATGTGCAGCCCGATCAGGTCGCGCACGAAATCGAGGAGCAGTATCCCGACGTGCGGGTTCTCCAGGATATTGCCGAGGCTGGCCATGACGCCGTTGCCACGGTATTCCGGATAGGCGATTGTATGTTCATCGATGACGTGCAGAAAACCGGGCGGTCCGGCACGGAAACTCGAGTCGCATTCGCCGGTTTTATCGGACGTCGCGATGAACGCCATATCCATCCGGCCGATGAAATCGATCATCGCCGGGTTGAGCCGGTCGAGCACCTGATCGTCGTAGAAGCGCTGTGCTCGATCTTGTGTTCCGTGTCGTTCCTGCAGCTCACGCTCGCCGCTGCTACCACTGTGCATGCCGGGCATCGCCGCCCCTCTGGTCGCCGGAATCCGGGGTCCACCAGGCTCGACATTGAACCGCGGTCGTACCGAGATCGTGTCGATTTTAGATGAGGATCGCTAGGTAAAACGTGGAAATCGGTATCGAAAATCCTGCCGATTTTCGTACTTACCAAGCATTTCGGGCGATTAGCCAAAAGCCGACCGGCCGGAACTGTTTCCGGCCGGTCGGCATTTGCGGGAGTGGTTCGCGGTGTGTCAGGCCGGGGTCAGCGTGACCGGAACCCCGTTGAACACGGCGTTGCCGGAGGGCGCGTCGACCACCGAATCATCGGTGAGCACATTGGCGTTGACACCCGCGTGCGCGCGGGCAACGGTCTGCCCGCTGTCGGCGTGGCCCCAGCCGTGCGGCAGGCTCACCACGCCGGGCATGATGGCCTCGGTCGGCTCCAGCGGAACGGTCAGTGTCCCGGCGGCCGACTTGACCACCGCTTGATCGCCGAGCCCCAGCCGTGCCACGTCGGCCGGATTGATGTGCAGTGTGCAGCGATTCGACCCGCTCACCAGCGGCGCGATGTTGTGCATCCAGCTGTTGTTGGACCGCAGCTGCCGCCGCCCGATCAGCACGATCTCCGGCGCCTCGTCGGCCAGGCGAGCCCGCATCCGCGCCACGTCGTCGAGCAAGGGCTGCGGGGCCAGATCCACGCGGCCGCTCGCCGTCCGCAGGACGCCCGGCAGACGCGGCTGCAACGGGCCGAGGTCGATGCCGTGCGGGTTGTCCAGCAGCACTCGCAGATTGAGCGTGCCGCCGTTCCATTCGCCGTACGGCCCGAGGCGCAGCATCAGGTCGATGCGCTGCTCGGTGCTGTTCTCGCCGATCAGGTCGCCGCGCCGCTCCGCGAGCCCGGCCTTGTGTAGCAGGCCCGCGATGACGAGCTCGTCCATGGCGGTGAGCGGATCGACCCCGTCGGAGCCGTTGTGCGGCCTGCCGGTGAGCGCGGCGGCCAGACGTGCCAGGACGGCGGGCTCGGAGGGCCGGTCACCCAGCGGCACCAGCGGCCGCGAGTACCGGGTGTAGTTGCGCACGGCGAATTGCAGCAGCGCGAAATCGTAGTGTGGGGACTGGGTGGGACGCGGGGGAGGCAGGATCACGTCGGCGTGCCTGGTGGTCTCGTTCACGTAGCGGTCCACGCTCACCATGAAGTCGAGCTGGGCGAACGCCTCGTCCAGGCGCGCGCCGCTCGGCGCGGACAGCACGGGGTTGCCCGCGACCGTCACCACGGCGCGAATCTGCCCATCGCCCGGCGTGGTGATCTCGTCGGCGAGCGTCGCGACGGGTAGCTCGCCCATCGCCTCGGGTAGCTCGCGGACCCGGCTGGTCCAGCGCCCGGCGCGAAACGGCCTGGTCCGGGGGATGCCGCCGGCGGCAGCGGTGGCGAACATCGCGCCGCCGGGGGAGTCGAGGTTGCCGGTAAGCGCGTTGATCGCCTCGACCAGCCATTGCGTGATGGTGCCGAATTCCGCGGTGCAGGTGCCGATGCGGGCGTACACCGCGGCGGTCGGCGCCGCCGCGAGCTCGCGGGCGAGCCGCACGATCGTGGACGCGGGTACGCCGGTGCGGGCCGCGACCGTCTCCGGGTCGAACTCGGCGGCGGTCGTGCGCAATTCGTCCAGCCCGGTGACTTCGACGCGCAGATCGGTCAATTGCTCGGCGAACAGCGTGTGCACGATGCCGAACAGCAGGTAGGCATCGCTGCCCGGCCGGATGAACAGGTGCTCGTCGGCGAGTTTCGCGGTGCGGGTAACCCGCGGGTCGACCACGACGAAGCGGCCACCCCTGCCGCGCAGCGCCTTCAGCCTGCCCGGGAAATCCGGTGCGGTGCACAGCGACCCGTTCGATTCCAGCGGATTGGCACCCAGCATCAGCAGATAATCGGTGCGGTCCAGGTCGGGAACCGGAACGGTCAGCGGGTCGCCGAACATCAGCCCACTGGCCACCTGCTTGGGCATCTGGTCGGCGGTGCTGGCCGAGAAGATGTTCTTGGTGCCCAGCGCGCGCAGCAGCATCGGAACGTACAACGTGCCCGCCACGGTGTGCGCGTTCGGGTTGCCCAAGTAGGCCGCGGCCGACTGGTTCCCGTGCTCGGCCACGACGGCGGGGAACCGCTCGGCGATGTAATCGAAAGCTTCGTCCCAGGTCGCGGTGCGCCAGGTGTCGGTCGCGCGATCACGGATCAGCGGCTCGGTCACCCGGTCCGGGTCCTCGTCGAGATGACCGAAGCTGGCTCCCTTGGGGCAGATGAAGCCCTTGCTGAAGGGATCGTTGCGGTCGCCGCGGACCGAGATCACGTGGTCGTCGGGATCCAGGGTGATGTCCAGGCCGCAGACCGCCTCACAGAGTGGGCAGGTCCGCAGCAGATTGCGCGATTGCGTGATCGGGGCCATACCCCATCTTGTCGTCCAGCGGTGGAACTGAAAAGAGAACGCTCGATATCGGCAACGCCAAACGACCGGTACCCGGCGGCGCTCCGGGGTGGGGAACCGGAGCGTCAGGACGGATACCGGTCGCAAACAGGCCGGGTAGCGCGGCCCCGGCCCGCGATCAGCGGGTGAACTCGATCAGGGAGACGTTGCTCAGCAGGCGACGGTCAGCTTGGCGCGGCGCGAAGCGGTGGCAGCGCGCACGGCCGCGGCGATCGCGACGACCGGCGGCACCCAGCGGGCCTCGGCGGGTGCGACGCCCCAGCAGGCCGAACCGGCCGAGAGCTGGGTGGGCGGCAGCGGGATGCCCGCGCCGTCGGTGTACACGGTGGCTCCGGCCTCGCGCAGCGCCTCCAGCGCCATCGCGGCCTTGCGTACGCCGGTGACCAGGTGGATCTCGCGACGCTCCGGGCCGGGGATCTCGATCACGGCGCCGGACAGGTTGTTCGCGCGCAGGAAGCGGCGGACCTCGCCGGCCAGTTCGCCGGTGACCTCGATACCGGACAGATCGTCGTCGGTGATCAGGCTCAGACCGTTGGCCGTTTCGGCGACCGTCCACCCGCGCTGGTTGTAGTCCTGCGCAGCGGCGGTCAGCTCGGCCGCCGTGACGGAAGTCGGAAACGTGGTGCGCACTGTCTTCTCCATTCCCCGGTAGATCTCTGGGTCCTGCATTCATGGGTCGTATCGGCGGGGGCCGCCACGGGCGTTACGGGTTCTCCGAGAAAATTTCCGGAGTGTCGCCTACGTCTCATTTCCGAGAGGTTCGTCCGTGTCCCGCCCGGGCATCCCGAGTTGGCTCGCCATGGTTGCCACGCAGCTACTTTCGACCCCGGACCTGGCCACTCACTGCGCCGGAGCTGTGAGGTCGCTGTGGATGGCCCCGCTGGGTGTTGCGGGTGCGAAAACATACCGGTGGTGTGCGTTTCCGGCTGGATCCGCCCGCCCCGGGCAGGAAGGATTCTCGGCATGAGTGACGAACCGCACGGCACCGGCGCGCCCGCGGACCGCGAAACCGCGGACGCCGAGGAGTACGAGGCCGAGTCGCGCTGGATCACGTGGAAGGAATCGGCGGCCCAGCGATTGTCCGGGGCCGCCTCCGACGAAGAGCAGCCCGCCGAACCGTTCCGCAGCCCCCGTGCGTTCGCGCAATGGAGCGCCGCCGCCGCTCGCGCCCTGCTCGACGTGCAGTTCCACCGCGCGGCCACCCGCACGCTCTTGCCGCTGGCCTACATCCTGGGGCTGGTGTTCGCCTTCGCCGTGCCCATCACGCTGACGGTTTCGGCGTGGCGGGTGTCGGCGGTGCTCGGCGTGCTCGCCGCGCTGCTCGGCGTCCCGCTCGGCCTGACCATCGCGGCCGCCGTCCGCCTGATGCTCGAGTTCCTGGTGAACGCCGAACGCCTGGCGACACGGGTGGAGCACATCAGCGAGCTGGCCGACGACCTGTTCCAGGCGTTGTCGGACGTGGCCGAGCCGGTCAATCAGTTGTCCGAAGACGTTCGGGCGGTGCAGTTCTGGCGCTTTCGCAAGCGCAACCCGCGCAGGTGAGGACGAAAGCACGGCATGCGGAAGTGGTTTGACTCGCTGAAGCCATCGGCCTGGCTGAGACGCGCGGCGTGACCGCTGCGAGTTTCACTGTGAACAATGCTGTTCGGATACCCGGCATATCCACCACGGGTCTCCGGAGAGGGCGCGCCGCACCGCAGACCGCGCAGGGTGCACGGTGCGGGCGGTGTACCGCGATACAGGGGGGAAGCATGGCTTTACCACAACAAACGACCGGATCGACCATGCCGCGACGGCAGCTCGGCAGGCACTTGCGCGACCTGCGCACCCGCGCCGGGATGACCACGCGGGTGGCCGCGCAGCAGCTGGAGTGGTCGGAGGCGAAGATCTGGCGGATCGAGACCGGCCAGACCTCGCTGCGCGGTCTCGATGTCGAGGCGATGTGCAAGGTCTACGGCGCATCGCCCGACCTGCTCGAACCGCTGCGCGCGCTGGCGCGTGACACGAAGGCCAAGGGCTGGTGGACCGCCTACGGTGACGTGATCCCGGAGGGCTTCGACGTCTACATCGGGCTGGAAGAGGCGGCCGCCCGGCTGTGTACCTACGAGAACGAACTCGTCCCCGGACTGCTGCAGACCGAGGGCTACACCCGCGCGCTGTTCACTGCGGCGCACCCGGAGTTGTCCGCCGACGAGATCGACCGCAGGTTGCGGTTACGCCAGGCCAGGCAGGCACTGGTCACCCGCACCGACGCGCCGCTGCGGCTGGACGCGGTGCTCGACGAGACGGTCCTGCGACGGCGCATCGGCGACCCGGAGGTGGCTGCCGGGCAGCTCGACCACCTGCTGCGCATGGCCGAGTTGCCGAACGTCCGGATCCGGCTGGTGCCCACGGATTGCGGCTATCACGACGGCATGACGTCGGGCCGGTTCGTGCTGCTGGAGTTCCCCGAGGTGCGCTCCGGCGAGCCGCCCGAACCGCCGGTGGTCTACCTGGAGGCGTTCACCGGACCGGTCTACGTGGACAAGGATCACGAGATCACGCGGTTCCGAGCGGCATTCGCGAGCATCGAGGCTGCGGCGGTCGACGCGCGCGCACGCATCGAAGACGCCCGGAAATCGCTCTGACCCCAGCTCTATCCGGCGCTGATCAGCACTTCGGCGGTCCCGGCAAGTCCCAGGTGTCGTTCAAGACCGCCCGATGGGTGGGCAGGGCCTGCTGGTAGACCTCGCGTCCCTTCTCGGTGAGGCAGACGAACACGGCGCGGCGGTCTTGCGCGCACATGGTGCGCTGGACGAGGCCGTCGCGCTCCAGCCGGGCCACGGCCCGCGACAGCGCGCTCTGACTGAGGTAGATGTCGTTGGCCAGGTCGCTCATGCGGTAGTCGCCGCAGTTCGCATCCACCAGCCGGTCCAGCGTCTCGAATTCGCTGAGCCCGATCTGATGCCCGTTCTGCAGCGCCTTCTCGAGTGCGCAACTCACCGCCGCGTGCCGGTCGAGCAGTTCGCGCCACTCTCCAACCAGACCGGCCGGCGCGAGGGCGCGCCGGACTGTGCTCACGGTGGTCGGCTTCGACATGGCCCCATCTTAGTGGGAGCGGCAAGTGTATGCAATGGCATTAAATGTGTTGGCATTTAATGCACGCGCATGTAATGTTCCCCGCATGACTTCACCAGCGACGCTCTCGGCCGCTCAGGCGGCTGATCCGGCCAGATGGTCAGCCCGGCTCTGGGGCATGCTGATCACGCTGTGCATCGTGTTGTTCCTCGACGGCCTCGACGTTTCGATGATCGGTGTCGCCCTGCCGTCCATCGGTGCGGAGCTCGATCTGTCCACCTCGACCTTGCAATGGCTGGTCAGCGGCTATGTGCTCGGCTACGGCGGGCTGCTGCTGCTCGGCGGCCGCACCGCGGACCTGCTCGGACGCCGCAAGATCTTCCTGATCGCGCTCGCGGTCTTCGCGGTCGCGTCGCTGGCCGGCGGTCTGGTGAGCTCCGGTCCGCTGCTGATCCTCACCCGGTTCGTCAAGGGCCTGGCCGCCGCGTTCACCGCGCCGACCGGCTTGTCCATCATCACCACCAACTTCGCCGAGGGCCCCGCCCGGAACAAGGCGTTGTCCATCTACACGGTGTTCGGCGCGGGCGGCTACTCGATGGGTCTGCTCTTCGGCGGCTTGATGACCGGCGTCGGATGGCGCTGGACCTTCTTGCTCCCGGTGCCGATCGCGCTCGCCGCGCTGGTCTCGGCGTACCTGCTGGTGCCCAAGGACAAGCCCGCCGAGGAAGGCGGACACGACCTGCTGGGGGCGCTGCTGTCCACCGCCGCCATGCTGCTGCTGGTCTACACCGTGGTGGCCGCGCCGGAAGCCGGCTGGGCTTCGGCGCGCACCATCGGCTCGTTCGTCGCGGTCGTCGCACTGTTCGCCGGGTTCGTCGCGGTGGAGAAGCGGGTGCGCTACCCGCTGGTCCGCCTCGGGATTCTGCGCAAGTCCTCGCTGGTCCGCGCCAGTCTCGCGATCGTCGCGGTGGCGGGTTCCTACTTCAGCTGGCAGTTCATCGTGACCTTGTACATGCAGGACACCCTCGACTGGTCCCCGCTGAAGCTGTCCATGGCGCTGCTGCCGGTCGGTCTGCTGGTCGTGCTGTCGGCCTTCTTCTCCGACAAGCTCGTGGATCGTTTCGGCACCGGGCCGGTGATCGCGGTGACCATGGTCGTGATGGCCGTCGGTTACCTGCTGTTCCTGCGGCTGGACACCGCCCCCTCCTACCTGACGATGCTGCTGCCCGCAGTGCTGCTCATCGGCATCGGGTGGGTCGGCTTCCCGGCCATCAACATCCAGGCCACCAACGGCATCGATGACGAGGAGCAGGGTCTGGCGGCCGGCGTGCTGCAAACCTCCATGCAGGTCGGCGCGGCAATCGTGCTCGCGGTGACCACGGCGATCATCGCCTCCGGCGCGCATGCCGACATCTCGGCCGCCGGGATGCTCGACACCTACCGTCCGGGTCTGGAGTTCGCCGCGGGGGTGTCCATCGTCGGCGCGCTCGTCGCCCTGCTGACCTTCGTGCCGCGGTTCCGCGGCCAGGAGCGGGCGGTGGACGAGTCGAAGGAACTGGAACTCGTGGCCTGACCGCCGTACCGGCCGCATCGCGCCGTCACCCCGCCCGGGGTGGCGGCGCTCGGCGTTATACGGCTGTTCTCGCCTTTGCACGGCCCGCTTTGCTCGGCACGTGCACGGGGTATATCGGGACGCGCTTGTACGGATCAGGAGGAGAAGGGCGGGGCGGCAGTGTCTTTCGCGGAACGGACGAAGGTGAGTTCGCTACCGTCCCGCCCCACGCGCGGCCATTCGATGCCGAGCGTCGGATCGAACGCATCGAGGTCGTGATCGAACTCGGGCTGGTACTCCAGTGAGCACAGGTAGGTGACGGTCGATCCGTCCTCCAGCGAAAGGATCGCGTGGCCGAGCCCTTCGGACAGGAACACCGAGCGCCGGTCGACGTCGTCGAGCAGCACGCTGTCCCAGCGCCCGTAGGTCGGCGAGCCTGGGCGCAGGTCGACGACCACGTCGAGGAACGCGCCCCGCACACAGGTCACGTACTTGGCCTGGCCCGGCGGGTCCTCGGTGTAGTGGATGCCGCGCAGCACCCCGGCCGCCGACACCGAGCAGTTCACCTGCCGCAGGTCGAACGGCCGTCCGGTCGCCTTCTCGAACTCCGAGGCCTTGAAGCCCTCGAGGAACATGCCGCGACCGTCGCCGTGCTGGCGCGGTGTGACCACCCATGCGCCCGGCACCGTGAGCTCCCGGAACTCCACGCTCACCAGTCCCGTCCGCGTTCGAGCAGATCCAGCAGGTAGCGGCCGTAACCGGAGCGGACCATCGGTTCGGCCAGCCTGCACAGCTGTTCGTCATCGATGAAGCCCATCCGCCAGGCCACCTCTTCGGGGACGCCGATCTTGAGGCCCTGCCGCTCTTCGATGGTGCGCACGTAATTGGCCGCGTCCAGCAGGGAATCGAAGGTGCCGGTGTCCAGCCATGCGGTGCCGCGGGCGAGTACGTCCACGCTGAGGCGATCCTGTTCCAGGTAGGCGCGATTGATGTCGGTGATCTCGTATTCGCCGCGAGCGGAGGGACGCAGCGACCGGGCGATCTCCACCACGTCGTTGTCGTAGAAGTACAGCCCCGGAATGGCATAGTTCGACCGCGGAGTCTTGGGCTTTTCCTCGATCGACACCGCGCGTCCCTCGGTGAACTCCACCACGCCGTAGGCGGTGGGGTCGGAGACCCAGTAGGCGAACACCGCGCCGCCGTCGATCCGGTGGAAGCGATTGAGACCGGTGCCGAGGCCGGGGCCGTGAAAGATGTTGTCGCCGAGCACCAGTGCGGCGCAGTCGGTACCGATGTGGTCGGCGCCGAGGACGAAGGCCCTGGCCAGGCCGTCCGGCTCGGGCTGGACCACGTAGCTGAGCGACAGGCCGAACTGTGTGCCGTCGCCGAGCAGCCGCCGGAACGCCGCGGCGTCCTCGGGTGTCGTGATCACCAGGATGTCCCTGATCCCCGCGAGCATCAGCGTGGAAAGGGGGTAGTAGACCATGGGTTTGTCGTAGACCGGGACCAGCTGCTTGCTCACCCCGCGCGTGATCGGGTGCAACCGGGAGCCGGTGCCGCCCGCCAAGATGATTCCGCGCATGCATGGAGTCTGCCAGTTTCACGACGCCGGGATTCGGTGAGGTTCCGAGTAGTCCTCGATTCGGTCACGACCGTTTCGCCGCGGTGCCGATCGAGCGATTCTGTTGCGTAGGTCACGATGCGCATGGTGTTCTGGAAAGACACTGCGTGAGATGTCAGCGCCGACAGCTCGCCTGGGCGACCTCGGTCCGGTCGTGAATCGGCGCACCAGTTGTGAGGTAGGTGCGCGATGGCGACCAGAGACGGCGAGCCGGGCGTGGTGATGAATCCGGAGGGCCCCAGCGCGCAATCGCGGCTGCTGCTGGCCACCTGTATGGGCGTGGTCCGGCCGGTGCTGCGAACCTTCCCGGTCACCAGGACGACCATTCCCTTCGGCGCAGCCACCGTGAACGGGCTCGCGCGGTTGCGTCCTCGGCCACAGGGTATCGATCGGGAGCAGGTGTCGCTGCACGGTATCCGCCTGGAGATCATCCGCCCGGCCGGTGCGTCGCGCGCGCTGCGCCACGGCGCGGTGCTCTACATGCACGGCGGCGGCTTCGCGATCTGCAATACCCGTAGCCACCGCCCGATCGCGGCGAGCCTGGCCCGCCGCACCGGCCTGCCCGTGATCAACGTCGAGTACCGCCAACTGCCCGGCACGCGGATCACCGACTCGGTGCGCGACTGCCTGGGCGCCTACCGCTGGCTGCTGCGCCACGGCGCGGATCCGGCGCGGATCATCTTCGCGGGCGACTCGGCGGGTGGCTACCTCACGTTCGCGACCGCACTGCTGGCCCTGGAGTCGGGCCTGCCCGCGCCGGCCGGGTTGGTCGGCCTGAGCCCACTGCTCGACCTGGACTACGGGGCGAAGCGCGACTATGTGAACGTCACGCGGGATCCGTATATCCCGCTGTCGGCGCTGGAAGCGGTGGTGCGCATCGGCGCCGAGATCGACGGGTCGCTCGATCCGGGTCTGTCGCCGGTCAACGCGGTGCTGTCCGCGCTCCCACCCGTGCTGCTGATCGCCGCCGAGGACGAGGTGCTGCGCTTCGACTCCGAATTGATGGCACAGCGGCTCACCGCGGCGGGCGTGCCGAACGCGCTGGAATTGTGGCGCGGCCAGGTGCACGCCTTCATGAGCATCGCGCCGGGTCTGCCGGAGAGCAGGGCGGCGCTTGCGCGGGTCTCGCGGTTCGTGCGGGCCCGCATCGAGGACGACCAACAGGCACGGACGGCTTGACCGCCCGGCCTTTCGAGGCGAGCCTCGCCCCGCAGTTCAGGCGGGACGGGGCTCGCGTCCTGTCCGGGCGCTGAACCGTGCCGACTGCCTTCGGTGTGAAATCGAAGTTATCGGTCCTTGATGGTTCGGTCTGCCTGTCGATTTTTCTTTTTGTTCAGCATCTGTTCATCTTCTGGCTTGTGTCTGCAAAAGCCGAGCCCCGTCCACGCATCGCGCGGGCGGGGCTCGGCTTCGTTTTCAGTTGTACGTTCGGACGCGAATTACTTCGGCGCGTTGAACGGCTGGTTGATGGTGGTGAAGTACTGGATCGCAGCACCGATCGCGACCGGAGCGGTGACCAGCAGCTGGCCCGCGAGGGTGCCGAGGGCGCCGACGGCGATGATGCCGCCGAGGCAGCCGATGGCGGCGGCCGGGATGAACGCGCCGAACAGGCCGACGATGGCCGCCGTGGCGACGGTGGCGCCGGCGATGCCGCCGAGCACGCAGCCGACTGCGGCGCCGCTGAGGCCACCGACCAGGGTGCCGATGGTGGCGCCGGTCGAGATGGTGTCCTTCATGCGGTTGAAGGCGGCCGTCTCACGGTCGTACTCGGTCTTCCACGGCGCCTTGTCCTCGAACGGGAGGGCGACCGGCTTGTAGGTCGCGTGCGCCATGTCGAACTGCGGGGTCAGGGTGGCGGTACGGTCCGCGATCTCGGCAGCGATCGGGAACTCGAAGTCGTCCACCCGGAAGGTCAGCGGCATGCCGGTGAGCACATCACCGTTGGCGGCCTTGACCTTGAATGTGCCATCTTCGACGACCATGGAGCCGGCGTCGGTCGTGATGATGGACTGGGTGTCGGTCGCGTGGGCGGTGAAGTTCACCGCGCCATCGGCCTCGGGGGCCGGAGCCGCGTTCACGGTGCCGGCGGTGATGCCGAGAGCGGCGATCAGCAGTGCCGACGTCGCGGCGAATTTCCTCATCAGCATTTTGTTTGGAACCTTCGATTGAAACGTTCGGAGGGGACTAGATGAGCAAAATCTAGACCAGCTAACGCGTGGTGAACCCGTTGTGACTGTTTATTCAAATTTTGTTCACCGTCGAGACTTGCGGGTTGGTGGGGTCTCGGAAATGTGGGCGCTGACCGGGCTTTTTCGGGATAAAACAATCTGAAAGTTCCAGTCGCTGGGAAGTCAATGTGGCGAACGTCACAGATTGAAAACATGGAGTGCCCCTCGGCCGCACCGGATTTCGAGTCCGTCGCCGGTGCCGCGCGGTCCCACGTACAGTCATGGGGTGCGATTGCTCGTCACCGGCGGCGCCGGGTTCATCGGCGCGAACTTCGTCCACCAGACCGTGTCCGACCATCCGGATGCGACCGTCGTCGTCCTCGACGCCTTGACCTACGCCGGGAACCGGGCCTCGCTCGACCCGGTGGCCGACCGCATCGACTTCGTACACGGTGACATCGCCGACCTCGACCTGGTCGACGAACTGGTCAGCGGCGTCGACGCGGTGGTGCACTTCGCCGCGGAGTCGCACAACGACAACTCCCTCGCCGAGCCGTGGCCGTTCGTGCAGACCAACATCGTGGGCACCTATGCCCTGCTGCAGGCCGTGCGCAGGCACGACGTGCGCTACCACCACGTGTCGACCGACGAGGTCTACGGCGACCTGGCCCCGGACGACCCGGCCTTCACCGAGACCACGCCGTACAACCCGTCCAGCCCGTACTCGGCCACCAAGGCCTCCAGTGATCTGCTGGTGCGCGCGTGGACCCGCTCGTTCGGCGTGCGCGCCACCATCTCCAATTGCAGCAACAACTACGGGCCCTACCAGCACGTGGAGAAATTCATCCCGCGTCAGATCACCAACTTGATCGATGGGGTGCGCCCCCGGCTCTATGGGGCGGGGCACCAGGTGCGCGACTGGATTCACGTCGACGACCACAATCGCGCCGTGTGGGAGATCCTGCGCCGCGGCCGGATCGGGCAGACCTACCTGATCGGCGCCGACGGCCAACTCGACAACAAGTCCGTGGTGCGGATGATCCTCGCGGAGTTCGGCCGTGACCCCGGCGATTTCGACCACGTCACCGACCGGCCCGGCCACGACCAGCGCTACGCGATCGACGCGACGTTGCTGCGTTCCGAACTCGGTTGGACGCCCCGTTACGCGGACTTCCGCGCCGGCCTGGCGGCGACCATCCGGTGGTACCGGGACAACGAATCCTGGTGGCGCCCATACAAGGTCGCCACCGAGCAGGCCTACGCCGCAGCGGGGGAGCGGACGCTCAGCTCGACGGGTGACTGAAACGGCAACGGCGCCCAAGGGACCAGCCCCGGGGCGCCGTGATCGAATTCCGTTACCGCTCAGCCCCAGACGATGGTGTAGTACTTCGCCGCCGCGGCGATCAGCGCCACACTGGAAGCCACCAGCACGGTGACGGCCGGGCCCACCGTCGGAGTCTTCCCCGCCGAATCGGTGAGCCGCAGCGGCATCCAGCGCAGCAGTACCGCGAGCGTCACGATCGCCAGCGGCACGAAATAGCGGCCTTGCACGCCGTCGACGATGTAGTAGCCGACCGGCGTGAACGACATGTAGAGCGTCACGTAGATCATCGCGACGCTGGCGGCCATGGTGAGCGCGACGATCAGGGTGCGCCGGAAGGCCGGGGCGGTCATCCGTTCGGCGACGCCGAGGCTCACCGCGAAGGCCAGCAGACAGGCCAGCATCGAGAGGGCGGGCACGTCGACGTAGGCGAAGCCGAGTTCGCCGAAGAACTGGCTGAACCAGCGCTGGTCGCGCAGCGCGATGCTCTCGCCGAACACGTGCACGAACTCCGGTGGATCGCGCAGGATGGCGCTGAGCTGATCGCCGGGACGCACCGAGTGCCACTGGTGCGGCGGCCGCATCAGGCCCATGCCGTCGCCGGTCGGCGCCGCGATCTTCATCCACACCGCGAAGGCGAGCGCGCCGAGCGCGGCGAAGACCCACGGGATCCAGCGACGCAGGCCGCTGAACCCGAAGCGGTCGGCGGGCACCAGGGCGACCAGCAGCGCGAGCAGCACATAGGTGGGCTTGCTCACCGGCAGCAAGATCGTCGCGGCCAGCAGCGCGCCGATCTCCACCCGGCCCAGTCGCTCGCCGAGGAACAAGGCTTTCACCAGGAGCGCGGAGACCAGGATGGCCAGCGCGTTGGTCATGGTGTCGGCGGTGACCGTACCCGCCTGGAACACCGCGATCGGCAGCACGGCGACGGTGAACGCCAGCCACTGCACCCGGTGCGCGCGCAAGGCGTACAGGCCGAATCCGACCACCGTGAGGTAGGCCACCAGTCCGGCCAGGCGGGTGAGCAGGAGCAGGCCGCCCACGTCGAGCCCGAAGAGTTCGCCGAGGCGGATGCCGATGGCGGCGGGAATGTAGGGGACCGGCGAGTAAGCGGCGGTGTTGGTGAACCAGACCGGTTCGGTGGCGTCCGACACCGCGGCGCCCGTCAACCGGTCGTAGCGGGCCGGATCGCCCACCATCGGATCCGGCTCCTCCGGGTTGGTGGTGTAGTCCTGCAGCGCGTAGCCCATCAGCACGGTGATGCTGGACGGGATGTCGCCGCCGTAGGCGATGCCGCGATCGTCGTGGATCTTCTGGGGCAGGAAGCCGCCGTGCGCGACCTGGTAGGCGCGGCCGAACTGGGTGATCTCGTCATGCCCCCAGAACGGCGGGGTGAGGACGGTGAACAGCGCACCGAAGATCGTCGCCAGCAGGGTGAAGGCGATGGTCGCCCCGCCGAGCCGGGTCACCACGCGGCCCGCGAAACCCTGTGCGGACCGATCCGTGCCGGGCGCGGTCGCCGCGTCGGCGCTCACCGCCGGGAGCGGCGCGGTGTCGGTCGCGGGTAGCGGCGCGGTGTCGGTCGGCTCGTCCAGATTCTTGTCCGGCGAGGCGGTCGGATCCGTGGAGGTCGTCAACGCCCTGCTCCGCCGGCACGGGTGGCGGCGCCGTCGCCGGTGATCCGCGGGTCGTCCGCGCCCACCGCGGTGTAACGCAGGTAGACCAGGCGCGCGGCCTCGTGGCGGGAGCGCCGGATGCCGTCGAGGATGACGCCTGCGGTCCAGGCGAGGCTGCCGAGCAGCAGCAGGGTGAAGCCGAGGAACAGTGTCGGGAACCGCGGCACCGTGTGGGTGTTGTAGAACTCGACGATGATCGGAATGGTGAGGATGATCGAGACCAGCCAGGCCAGCGTGCCGAACAGGCCGTAGAACGCGACCGGCCGCTCGTGCCGGGCCAGCCCGATGATCAGGGCGAGGATCTTGAACCCGTCGTGATAGGTGCGCAGCTTGCTCTCGCTACCCGCCGGACGATCGCGGAAGCCGACCGGCACGGCGGTCTGCGGCACTCGCAGGTGCAGGGAATGCACGGTGAGCTCGGTCTCGATCTCGAACTCCCGGGACACCGCGGGGAAGCTCTTCACGAAACGGCGGGAGAACACCCGGAAGCCGGAGAGCATGTCCTCGACGTTCTCGCCGAACACCTTCCCGACCACGCCGTTGAGCACCTTGTTGCCGGTCTCGTGGCCCGTGCGGTAGGCCGAGGCGCCCTCGTCCTGCTTGCGCACGCCGAGCACGTGGTCGTAGGGGCCTTCCAGCAGCGTCTTGATCATCATCGGCGCGGCCGACGCCTCGTAGGTGTCGTCGCCGTCGACCATCAGGTACACATCGGCCTCGATGTCGGCGAAGGCGCGGCGCACCACATTGCCCTTGCCCTTGGTGTGCTCGTGCCGCACGATCGCTCCGGCCTCGCGGGCGCGTTCGGCGGTGGAGTCCGTGCTCAGATTGTCGTAGACGTAGACGACGATCCCCGGCACGGCGGCCTGCAGATCGGCCACGACCTTGGCGACCGAAGCCTCTTCGTTGTGACACGGAACCACGGCGGCAATACGAAGCTCGGTGGAGTCCACCCGGGTCAATCCTCGCGATCGGTGGTGAATGTGGGAACACGGGGAGGGTACAGGGAACTCACAGCTTGTGCGTGGCCGACCTCACCGTGCGCGGGAGCTGTTTTTCCCGTCGCGGGCGGTTCGCCGAGCCTGCGGTACCGTCGGGCCGTGCCATCCAGTGAGTCCACCGCACCCGCGGGCCAGCCAGTGACGCCGGAGACCGGAACGGTCGTTCGCAAGGTGCTCACCGCGCTGCGCAGAGGCGGGGCTTTCCTGGTGGTCGGCGCGATCGGCTTCCTGGTGGACGCGGGCACGTACAACCTCCTGGTCTTCTGGGGCGGCGAGGGCGTGCTGTATCACTACCCGCTTCCGGCCAAGATCATCGCGATCGCGGTGGCGACGGTGGTGACCTATTTCGGCAACAAATGGTGGACTTTCGCGCACAAGCAAACCGACAACCCCGGACGCGAGTACCTCCTGTACGCCGTGTTCAACGTGGTCGCGATCGGCCTGCAACTGGGCTGTCTCGGCTTCTCCCGCTACGTGCTCGACCTGTCCAGTCCGCTGTCGGACAACATCTCCGGTACGTTGATCGGGCAGATCGTGGCCGTGGTGTTCCGGTTCTGGGCTTACGACAAATGGGTCTTCACCGGGGCGCGGGCGGGTACGAGCGGCGCTACCGACAACGAATCGGCGAACGTTTAGCAATGGTTCGAGTACACGTCGGCATGGCTGTACGGCGGGCAAGCGCACAGGGCGGTTGATATCCTCACCCCCGCCGTGAAGGCATCGAGGGGCGTGTCTGTCCCGTCCGGCACAATGAGAAATTTCGAGGATTTCATGGATCAGTCGGCTATCGAGGCCGTTACCGAAACAAACGATCGCTCGACGGCCGCTGAGGCGCCTGCCGCGCTGCGCGCCGACCATCGGGCGCCGGACCGGCTCGTGCTCCAGCGCGGCATCTTCACCGGTCCGTCGGCGAAGGTGAGCGACGAGCTGTATGCCGTCGTGAAGGGCGGCGCGCACCGGGAACGCCAGACCCTGCGATTGGACAAGGGCGCGACCGCGCACACGAACACCTACTTCGGCCGGTTCGCCGCCAGCTACTGGCAGCGCTGGACCACGGTCACCGAAGTGCGGGCCACCGTGGTGCTCGACGTGGTCGCCAAAGCGAAGATCCGACTGGTGGCCTCCGACATCGCGGGTCACCGCAGGATCATCGACACCGCCCGGGTCGACGCGAGCGGTTCGGTCACGCTGACCGCCCCGCTCGACCAGTACGTCGACGGCGGTGCGCTGTGGCTGGAGTTCGACGCCATCGGCGGCGCGCTCGGCATCGCCGAGCTGAGCTGGACCGCCGTCGCGCCGGAGCGTGTGCGCCCGGTCGCCATCGCGATCTGCACCTTCAACCGTGCCGAGGACTGCGCGGAGACGGTCGCGGCGCTGGCCTCCGATCCCACCGTGATCGACGCGATCGACGCGGTGTACGTCGTCGACCAGGGCACCGATCTGGTCGAGAACCGGCCGCGCTACCACGAGGTCGCGCCGGTGCTCGGTGAGAAGCTGCGCTACCTGCGCCAGCCGAACCTCGGCGGCGCGGGCGGCTTCACCCGCGGGCTCTACGAGGTGTCCGCGGTCAACGAGCACGCCGACGTCATCCTGATGGACGACGACATCCTGTGTGAACCGGAGACGGTGCTGCGGCTGAACGCGTTCGCCAACCTGACGGTCGAGCCCACCTTGGTCGGCGCGCAGATGCTGTTCCTGCTCAACCCCGACTATCTCAACGTCGGCGCGGAGGAGGTGCACCTGAACCGGCTGCGGCACGGCCAGAAGGTGTCGAAGGCGCTGCGCAACACCAGCATGTTGAAGAAGAACCAGGAGCGCCGCGTCGACGCGGGCTACAACGCCTGGTGGACCTGCCTGATCCCGGCCGAGGTGGTCGCGAAGATCGGGCTGCCGATCCCGATCTTCTTCCAGTGGGACGACGTGGAATACGGCGTCCGGGCGCGCGAGCACGGTTTCGTCACCGTCACGTTGCCCAATGCCGCGGTCTGGCACGCGGACTTCTACTGGAAGGACTACGACGATTGGGCGCGTTACTTCAGCACCCGCAACTCGCTGATCGTCGGCTCGATGCATACGGAGCTGGACGGTAAGGAGATCAGCCGCAAGCTGTTCCGGGAGATGTCCGAGCAGTTGGTCGCGATGCAATACGGCCTGGTGCACACCACCTTGCAGGGCATCGAAGACTTCTTGAAGGGCCCGAAGGTGTTGCGCGACGGCGGTATCGAAGCGCTGGCCGCCGCGCGCACGAGCCGTGCCGAATACGCCGAGACGATCAAGCACCCGGCCGCGACGCCGCCGGTCCGCTCGGCCGACATCCAATTGCGCCGTGCGAGTGGCGAACCCAGTCGCGTGCTGCTGGTGCTGATCAAGCGCGCGATCAATCAGTGGCTCGGCCGTACCCAGCACGGCATCATCGGCGTCACCAGGGAAGACGCCTACTGGTGGCATGTCTCGCTGTTCGACCACGTGGTGGTCACCGATGCCTCGCAGTCCGGCGTCCGGGTGCGCAGGCGCGACAAGGCCCGCGCGCTCGGGCTGCTGCGCCGGATGGTGCGTGTGCTGCGTCGGCTGCGCCGGGAACTGCCCGCCTTGCAGGCGCAGTACCGCGCCGCCATGCCGGAACTGACCAGCCGCGAGAACTGGGAGCGGCTGTACGGGATCGAAGGGCCCGTCTCGTCCCGCACGTAGGTCGAGCCCGGGTGCCCCCGAAGCCGCGATCGGCCTCGGGGGTGCCCGGCAGCCTCCACTGAACCGGTTGCCGCGTAAGCGTTCTCGCTACGGCAGCCGACGAGTCAGAGAAACAGGTCGGTGGTCAGTTCGCCGTCGCCGGGGGTGACGCGGTACTTGTCCAGATCGGTGATGCCGTGGGCGGCCAGAATTTCGTCATCGATGAAGAAGTTGCCGCTGGTCTCTTTGCCGGGCGAGGTGAGCACCAGGTAGGCGGCGTCGGCGTAGATGTCCGGGGTGCGCGAGGTGGAGACCATCTCCTCGCCGCCGAGCAGGTTCTTCACCGCGGCGGTCGCGATCGTGGTGCGCGGCCACAGCGAGTTGACGCCGATGCCGTCGCCCTTGAGTTCCTCGGCCAGCCCCAGCGTGGTGAGCGACATGCCGTACTTGGCAATGGTGTAGCCCAGCGACGCGCCCGCCCATTTGGGGTCCAGGTTCAGCGGCGGAGACAGGGTGAGGATGTGCGGGTTGCGCCCGGCCTTCGCCGATTCGCGCAGATGCGGGATGCTCAGCTTGGACAGCAGGAAGCTGCCCCGGCAGTTGATGTCCTGCATCAGGTCGTACTTCTTCATCGGCAGCGCGTCTGTGGGGGACAGGTCGATCGCCGAGGCGTTGTTCACCACGATGTCGATGCCGCCGAAGCGCTCGACCGTCCGGCGCACCGCCTCGGCCACGGACTCGTCGATGCGGACGTCGCCCACGAACGGCAGTACCTGCCCGCCCGCCGCCTCGAGTTCCGCGGCGGCGGTGTGGATCGTGCCGGGCAGTTTCGGATGCGGCTGGTCGGTCTTCGCGATCAGGGTGACGTTGGCGCCGTCCGCCGCGGCCCGCTTGGCGATCTCCAGCCCGATGCCGCGGCTGCCGCCGGACATGATCATCGTCCGGCCCGCCAGCGGCTTTGATCCCGAATTCGTCATCTGACCTGCTCCTTCGTTTCCGCCGCTGGCACCGGCCCACGGCTGTACGCGCTTGCAGACTAAGCGTAGACCCCGCCGATATGCAACCAGTTGCATAGGGTGTGCGAAGAGAGGGCACCAGCGTGCCGGTGCCCTCTACCCGCGGATCAGATCGTGGCGATGAGCAGGATATTCAGCAGGAACATCAATCCGACCAGTGCCCAGACGATGTACAGGAACAGCATGCCCGGCGCCTTCTGCGGAACCGGTCCGATCGCGCCGTTGAGGAAGATCACAACCGGAGGCTTGTAGTAGAACCGCGTGGCTTGTCCCTCGGCGATCGGCACGGTGACGTTCGCCGGACCCATGTCGAACAACCACGGGGTGGCGACCCGGACGTGGTACTGGCCCGGCCCCACCGGGATGTGGTTCGCGCCCCAGCGGGTGTTGGGCACCCGCTGGCCGTTGACCAGGATCTTCGGCTTGGTCAGCGCGAGCAGGAACGTCCAGACCGAGTACGAGGCATCGATCGTGATGCCCGGCGGATCGGCGGGTTGGCCGTAGCCCTGCTGCGGAGCGAACTGCTGCGGCTGCCCGTACGGTTGCTGCCCGAACTGCTGCGGCTGGCCGTACGGCTGCCCGTATTGCGGTGCGGGCTGGCCGAATTGAGGCTGCCCGTACGACGGCTGACCCGCCTGCGGCTGGGCGAGATGCGGTTGACTCGGATGCTGCCCCGGAGGCGGCGCGTACTGCGCGGGCGCCTGCGGCGGCTGCTGACCGACGGGTGGCTGCTGACCGAACGCCGGCTGCCCAGGCCATGAACCGGGCTGCTGGCCGTGTGGCGGGTACCCGCCGGGTTGACTCATCTATCCCTCCCAGATAGCGAACGATGCGAGGGGCACCCTACCGTGCCCCCGCTCGGTCAGCGTCGCGAGTTCTTCTCCCGGAACATCTTGCGATGCTGCTTGGTGATGTCCCGCCAGGCTCGCTCGCGCTCGGCTTGCAGCCGTTTGTCGGTGCGCGCCTGCATCCACTCGTTCTCTCGCGCCAACTTGTTGTAGCTGTCGAGCCTGCGCTGGGTCAGTTCGCCGTTGTCGATCGCCTCCCGCACCGCGCACCCCGGTTCGCCGCGGTGGGCGCAATCGCCGAAACGGCACTGGGCGGCGAAGGATTCGAGGTCACTGAAGGTTTTCTGGATGCCATCGGTGGCGTCCCACAGCCCGACGCCGCGCAGCCCTGGCGTATCGATTAGGGTGCCGCCGCCGGGCAGCGGGCGCAGTTCCCGGTGCACCGTGGTGTGCCTGCCCTTCTTGTCCGCGTCGCGGACCGCGTTGGTGGCGAAGATCTCCGCGCCGAGCAGCGCGTTGGCGAGGGTCGACTTCCCAGCACCGGAGGGGCCGAGCAGCGCGACGGTGCCGTCCAGCATCGCGGTGAGCACATCGAGGCCGAGGCCGGTGCTCGCGCTCACCTCGAGCACGGCAGCGCCCGGCGCGACGGCGCGGACCTCGTCGAGCGGGAGGTCGTCGGCCGCGTCTGCCTTGGTGAGCAGCACGATGGGCTGGGCGTTGCTCTCCCAGGCCAGCGCGAGCAAGCGTTCGATGCGACCGAGGTCCACATCGCCGTCGGCGGCGGTGCAGATCAGGACGGTGTCGACATTGGCGGCGAGCACTTGGCCCTGCGACCGGCCGGATACCGACGACCGCACGATCGCCGATCGGCGCGGCAGCAATCGCCGCACGGCCGACGTGGCGTCGACGGTCACCCAATCACCGGTGCACAGTCCGCTGACTTCGGAATCCGAGCGCGGGCAGCGGGCGCGGGCGAGCCCGTCCGGCGTGGCCACATCGCACTCACTGCGATCCATGCGGATCACTCGCGCGGGCACACAGCCTTCTTCGATCAGCGAGGCGTACCGGGTGGAAACGGCTTCGGTCCAGCCGTAAGGGACGAGAAGGTCGTGGTCGACCATGGTGGAAGGAATCCTTCGTCGGGCGCCGAACCCGACCAGGGTTCAGCGAGCGGAGAGTGAGGTGGAGTCTCGTGTGGCGGCGCGACTGAGGTCGGCTCGCTCGGACACGACAATCCGCACGTTCCTCGTCACGGTCCACACCTCCTTCCGCTCTCGCAGTCGACCTACTCTCGCACCCGGCCCTCGCCCCGCACAACCGAATTTCCGCCTCCGTGGATCGGCACGCCGGTCGCATGACCGCGCGTACGACCCGCGGCCGATCAGTCGGGTTTGCCGAACTGCTCGTGGCGGCCGAGGGAGCGAAGGTGGAACCATTCGCGCAGGCCGGCGGGGTCGCGCCGGGTGACCAGGAAGAACCAGGAGAAGCGAATCCATTCCTGGGGAAGCAGTTTCCGCATGCCCGGCTGGGACATCAGGTAGCCGCGGTTGCGATAGGTGAAGTAGCGCTTCACCGGATCGTCCGGGTACTGCGTGTGCATCCGGCCGCCGAGGATCGGCTTGAACTCGGCCGCGCCGTTGGGATGCAGGTACGCCGTCTGCAGGCAGGTGCCGAACGGCAGCCCGGAGCGCACCAGCCTGCGATGCACCTCGACCTCGTCACCGCGCACGAACAGGCGCAGGTCCGGCACGCCGATCACATCGACCGCCTGTGCGGAGATCAGCGCGCCGTTGAACAGCGAGGCGATGCCGGGCAGGAAATCCTCGTCGCCGAGTTCCGAGCGCAGCCTGCGCCAGACCACGCCGCGGCGCAGCGGGAAAGCGAGATGGTCGGGTTCATCGATGTCGCAGACCACGGGCGATACCTCGACCAGGCCGTGCCGATTCGCGCAGTCCAGCAGGGTGGACAGCACGTCGGGGCCTTCTGGCCTGCCGTCGTCGTCGGCGAGCCACACCCAGTCCGCCCCGATGCTCAGCGCGTGCAGCATCCCGAGCGCGAACCCGCCCGCGCCGCCGAGATTGTGCGCCGAACCCAGATAGGTGGCTTCCACCGGCTGGTCACGCACCAGGTCGGCGACCTCCGCCTCGTTGCCGTTGTCGATCACGATCAGGTGATCCACCGGCCGGGACTGGGAGGTGACGACTTTCAGCGACTCGGCGAGCAGTTCGCGGCGCTTGTGCGTGACCACGACCGCCACCACGCGCTGCGGCGAATCCGAGCCCGTCGCAGCGGATTTCGCGGCGAGCGGGGCGGCCGGGTCGCCGAGATCGACAACCTCCTCCGGCACGGAGCCGATCCGGGCCTGCGCCCCTTCGTCGATCGGGGTGTCCTGCCCGGTCGGCTCACTCATGCCGCGGCCTTTCCGGCAGGAGCGGGGCCCTGCGTGGTCACGCTTCGCTGCCGCCTCCGGGCCTGACCGCTCATGCTGTGTCGGTTGTCGGCATGAGCGGGGCCCTGCGTGGTCACGCTTCGCTGCCGCCTCCGGGCCTGACCGCTCATGCCTTGTTCCGCTCCAATTCTCGGTCGTTCGTCACGGCCCGTTCGGCTTCCATCTCGCGCAGAACCGTCGCTACGTGATTCCCCGCCTCGGGCCCCTCATAGGCTCGCACCACTTCTTCGATGCCGCCACGTAAGCGGATCTGGCCGTGGTCGATCCACAGCGCCGTATCGCACAGCTGCGCGAGGAATTCGTTGGAATGGCTGGCGAAAACCAGGATGCCGGAACGCGCCACCAAGGACTGCAACCGCAGCCGGGCCTTTTTCATGAATTCCGCGTCGACGGCGCCGATACCCTCGTCGAGCAGCAGGATCTCCGGATCGATCGAGGTGACCACGCCCATCGCCAGGCGCACCCGCATACCGGTGGAATACGTGCGCAGCGGCATGGCCAGGTATTCGCCGAGTTCGGTGAAATCGGCGATCTCATCGATTTTCGACAGCATCTGCTTGCGCGTCTGCCCGAGGAACAGGCCGCGGATGATGATGTTCTCGTAGCCGGAGATCTCCGGATCCATGCCGACGCCGAGGTCGAACACCGGCGCCACCCGCCCGCGGATGCGAGCACTGCCGCGCGAGGGCTCGTAGATACCGGAGAGCAGGCGCAGCAGCGTCGATTTACCCGCGCCGTTGTGCCCGACCAAGCCGACCCGGTCGCCTTCCTTCAGCGAGAGATTGATCTCCCGCAGGGCCTCGACCACGACGACGTCGGACTGATTGCGCCCGATCGCGCCGCCCGCTTTGCCGAGGAACGCCTTTTTCAACGACCGCGATTTGGCGTCGAAGATCGGAAATTCGACCCACGCCTCCTGGGTCTCGATACTCACACGACTCATCGGGGGCGCTCCTATACCCAGTACGGTACGCGCGAACGGTACTGCTTCATGGCGAAGATCGCCACGATCCAGCCGACCAGGGTGATCGCGCCGACGATCACCCAGTGGCGCAGTTCCTGCGGCTCGCCGAGCAGCGGCGCCCGGACGATTTCGAGATAGTGGAACGTCGGCACGATTTCGGCCAATTTCGCGCGGTCGCCGTTGCCGATCTGCGATTCCAGGGTCTTGGTCGTCCACATGACCGGGGTCAGCACGAACAACATCAACGTGGTGCTGCCGAGAATCGGCGCGATATCGCGATATCGCGTACTGAAGATGCCGAACACGATCGACACCCACATGGAATTCAGGAAGATCAGCACGATCGCGGGGATCGCCATCAGGCTGGCCACGCCGAGGTGGCGCCAGACGCCGAACGCGGCGAGCATCACCAGGTAGATGACCATGTTGTGGGCGAAGAACAGCAGCTGCCGCCACACCATCCGGTAGACGTGCACGCTCAGCGCGGAAGGCAGCTGTTTGATCAGGCCCTCGTTGGCGATGAAGACCTCCGAGCCCTCCAGGATGCTCGCGCTGATCACGTTCCAGATGATCAGACCGACCGTCACGTAGGGCAGATACTCGCGCAGCGGCTGGCCGAGCAGCGCCGCGTACAGCACACCCATCGCCACGGCCTGCAAGCCGGTGGCGATGGTGATCCAGAACGGACCGAGCACCGAGCGGCGGTAGCGCTGCTTGATGTCCTGCCAGCCCAGCGACAGCCACAGCTCGCGCTGGGCGAAACCGCCCGTGAAGTCCTGGAACGCGCGCCGGAACGTCTGGGAGTCCGGCACGATCTTCGCCTCGGTGGCTCCCGCGTGCAGGGTCTGCGTCTCCGGCGTGGCCGCGCTCACCGGACGCTCCTGCGAGTCGTCGCCGGACGGCGCCGTGCGCTCGGACGAGGGGGTCGGTGAGCTGTCATCTGAACGCGCTTGGTCATCGGAACCAACTGAGCTCTCTTCAGGACGCACCGCACTCGGGTCGGAGACCGAGTCGGAGCGAGCGGCAGCGGCGGGCACGGTGCACGAGACTACCCTTGCGGCTTCGCGCCTCCGAGTGGCACACGCTCACAGGTACTGGCCGGAACCGCCGGTGACGTGACTCGCCTGGCCGCCGCGCGGGTCGACGGCGTGGATGCCGGGCGGCAACGCGCCTTGCCGCATCTGTTCGAGCTGAGCGCGGGCGGCCATCTGCTGGGCGAACAGCGCGGTTTGGATGCCGTGGAACAGGCCCTCCAGCCAGCCGACCAGCTGTGCCTGCGCGATCCGCAGCTCGGCGTCGGACGGCACGGCGTCCTCGGTGAACGGCAGGGTGAGCCGCTCGAGTTCTTCCCGCAGTTCGGGGGCGAGCCCCTGCTCGAGCTCCCGCACCGACGACTTGTGGATCTGCTTGAGTCGATTGCGGCTGGCCTCGTCCAGCGGAGCCGCGCGCACCTCCTCGAGCAACTGCTTGATCATGGTGCCGATCCGCATGACCTTCGCGGGCTGCTCGACCATGTCGGCGAGCGATTCGCCGGAGTCGTCCCGGTCGTCCGACTTGTCCTTATTACTGTCGTCGGTCACGACCTGAGCGGTGAACGGCGCCTCCGATCCGGCTGCCGCCGGGATGGCCAAGGGCCTGCCGTCGGGTCCGACAACGACGATGTGGTCCGGTGCCTCGTCCGAGTGCGTCATGGTCCCTATCATGTCGTGTTCGGTCCGATCGCGCTAAGCCGGTGCTCCCCGGGGCGTGCTCGCGGCATGGTTCGGCGCGCGCCGCCGGTCCACGCCGCCGTGGGAAGTCGGCGTTCTATTCTGTTCGGGTCGTGTGGTTCGGATTTGTCGAAAGTCGGTCGCCATGCTGAGTCCCAGGTTGCTGTGCTCCTGCCACAATGCGGAGGGGAACGCGGTTACACAGGCTCGCCCGCTGCCCTTAGAGTGGCCAGCATGACTTACGACGTCGCGAGGGTTCGGGGCCTGATACCGTCCCTGGGCGACGGCTGGATCCACCTCGACCCGCAAGCGGGCATGCTGGTTCCGGACGCGGTATCCCGCGCCGTGTCAACGGGTTTTCGAACCTCCTCCTTCTCACATATCGGCCGCAACGGCGCCGCGGTGCGCAGCGCGGCGATTCTGGACGCGGCCCGCGAGGCCGTAGCGGACCTGGTCGGCGGTGACCCGGCGGGCGTCGTACTCGGCCCCGACCGCGCGGTCCTGCTGGCCTGGCTCGCCGAATCGCTGAGTTCCCGCCTCGGCCTCGGCACCGGCATCGTGCTCTCCCGGCTGGACGACGAGGCCAACGTCGCGCCGTGGCTGCGCATCGCCAATCGCTACGGCGCGCACGTGCGCTGGGCCGAAGTGGAGATCGAGACCTGCGAGATGCCGTCCTGGCAGTTCGAGGAACTCATCGGGCCCACCGCGCGGCTGGTCGCGCTCACCGCCGCCTCGCCGATCGTCGGCTCGGCGCCCGCGGTGCGGGTGGCCGCGGACCGGGTGCACGAGGTGGGCGGCCTGCTGGTGGCCGACGCGTTCGGCGCCGCGCCCTATGCGCTGATCGACATCGACGAACTGAACGCCGACGTCGTGGCGCTGAGCGCACCGGCATGGGGCGGTCCGCAGATCGGCGCGCTGGTCTTCCGCGACCCCGCGTTCCTGGATCGCATTCCGTCGATGTCGTTGAATCCCTACGCGAAGGGCGCCGAGCGACTCGAGGTCGGCGGACACCAGTACGCGCTGCTGGCGGGCCTCACCACCTCGATCGACTTCCTGGCCGCGCTGGACGAGCGGGCGCGCGGCACCCGCCGCGAGCGCCTGGAGATGTCGGTCACCTCGTTGCAGGACTACCACGACCAGCTGTTCGAGCATTTGATGAGCGTGCTCGACGCGATCCCCGGGCTCACCGTGATCGGCCGCGCGTCCACCCGCATCCCCACGGTCAGCTTCACGCTCGCCGGCATGCAGGCGGAGAAGGTCGCGGCGAAGCTGGCCGACAACCGGATCGGCACGGTGAGCGGCGTGCACGGCGGCAGCAGACTGCTGGACGCCCTCGGCGTCAACGACGAAGGCGGCGCGGTGACCATCGGCCTGGCGCCCTACACCACCAAGTTCGAGATCGACCAGCTCGGCAGGGCCCTGCTGGCGCTGGAGTGAGCGGCACTCACAGCTCCCGCACCCGCAGCACCACCTTGCCGAACACCTCACCGGAGTCCAGCAGCCGGTGCGCTTCGGCGGCCTCCTCGATCGGCAGTTCGGCGGCGATGACCGGCGCCACCGTACCGTCGGCGATCAGCGGCCACAGCTGACGGCGCACCTCGGCAACGATCTCGGCCTTGCTGCCGACACCGGTCGCGGGCCGCGCACGCACGTTGGTGGCGTGCAGGGTGCCCCACTTGCGCAACAGGACACCCAGATTCAGCTCGGCGGACACGCCACCCTGCATGCCGATCACCACGAGATGGCCGTGCTCGGCCAGCGCGTCGACGTTGCGTCCCAGGTAGGCCGCACCCATGTTGTCGAGGATGACGTCCGCGCCCGCACCGCGCGCGCCCGAGCGCTCGGCGCGCACGACGGCGACGAAATCGTCTTCCTTGTAGTTGATCAGCACGTCCGCCCCGAGCTCCGCGCAGCGCGCCAGCTTGTCCGCCGAGCCTGCGGTCACCGCGACGCGCGCACCGAGGGCTTTGGCGACCTGGATGGCGTGCGTGCCGATCCCGCTGCCGCCGCCGTGCACCAACACCAGCTGACCTGCTCGCAGCCGCGCGGTCATCACCAGGTTCGACCAGACGGTCGCCGCCACTTCGGGCAGCCCGGCCGCCGCGCCCAGGTCCAGGGCATCAGGGACCGGAAGAACCTGGGTGGCGGGCACCGCGACCCGTTCGGCATAGCCGCCGCCGGACAGCAGCGCGCAGACCCGATCGCCGACCGCCCACTCCCGCACTCCGTCGCCGATCTCGGCGATCACACCGGAGCATTCGAGGCCCAGCAGCGGGCTGGCTCCCGGCGGAGGCGGGTAATAGCCCTGACGCTGCAATAGATCGGCCCGGTTGACGCCCGCCGCGTCCACCTCGATCAGCACTTCACCGTGTCCGGGCTCCGGATCCGGTACCTCCGACAAGGACATGACCTCGGGGCCGCCGGAGCCTTTCAGAACTATTGCGCGCACCGTGCCATAGTGCTCCGCTCGGACCGGCTGCCGCGCGCTACCCCCTGCGCCGACGGTCCTGGAGGGGAACGCGCTGCGGAAACGCAATCCGGCAACCGGCCTGCGGTGACCGGCGTCACGGACTACCGTTCCGGTGGTGAGTGGCGGCTTCATCGATTTCCAGAACGAGATCTACCTGGGTGGCCTGGGTGGCTCGACACCCGAATTGCCCATGACGGCCGCGGGTCTGGAGACGCTCGCGCGGGAGCGGCTGGATCCGGCAGCCTTCGCCTACGTCGCGGGCAGCGCGTCCGCGGAGCGCACCGCCGCGGCCAACCGGTCCGCCTTCGACCGTTACCGCATCCTGCCGCGAATGCTGCGCGGCTCCACCGGGCCCGGCGTGCGCGATCTGTCCGTCGAAGTGCTCGGCACCAAGCTGGCCGCCCCCGTGCTCACCGCGCCGATCGGCGTCCTCGAACTGCTGCATGAGGGCGGCGAGGTGATCGTGGCCGAGGTGACCAAGGAACTCGGCATCGGCACGGTGCTGTCCACCGCGGCCTCCTCGACCATCGAGGACGTCGGCGCCGCGGCCGGCGCGTGGTGGTATCAGCTGTACTGGCCCGCCGACGACGAACTGGCCTGCTCGTTCGTCCGGCGCGCCGAACGAGCCGGGGCCTCGGCGATCGTGGTCACCGTGGACACCCCGACGCTGGGCTGGCGGCCGCGCGACCTGGAGCAGGCGCACCTGCCGTTCCTGCACGGCAAGGGCATCGCCAACTACCTGTCCGATCCGGTGTTCCGGGCCAAGCTGCCCGCCGCGCCGGAGGACAGCGAGGAGGCGATGCGGACGGCCATCCTCACCTGGGTCGGCCTGTTCGGCAACCACACGCTGCGGCCCGCCGATCTCGCACGTCTGCGCGAGTGGACCGACCTCCCGATCGCGGTGAAGGGCATCCTCCATCCCGACGACGCGCGCCAGGTGGTGGACGCCGGCGCCGACGCGGTAGTGGTGAGCAATCACGGCGGCCGCCAAGTGGACGGCTCGGTGGCGGCGCTGGACGCGCTGCCCGCGGTGGTCGCCACCATCGGCGACCGCGCCGACGTGCTGTTCGACTCCGGTCCGCGCACCGGTTCCGACGTGCTCATCGCTCTGGCCTTGGGCGCGAAGGCGGTGCTCTACGGGAGGCCGTGGGCCTACGGCCTCGGTCTCGCCGGCGCGGCAGGGGCCCGACACGCCCTGCGGACGCTGCTCGCCGATTTCGACTCCGCGCTCGGCCTCTCCGGGTGCACAAGCCCGGCCGCGGTGAACCGCGCCCTGCTGTCCACGGTGCGCTGACCTGCGATAGTTGCCCGTTTCCGCAGTTCGCCGCGCATAGAATGGCCACCGTGCATCCCGAATCGAGCAGTAGCGTCGTGGCCGAGCCACGCTGGCTCACCCCGGCGCAGCAGCGCGCCTGGCGCGCCTACATGGACGGCCACCAGCGCCTGATGACGGCGCTGAATCGCCAGCTGCAGCGTGACAGCGATCTGACCGTCGCCGAATACCGGATTCTGGTCCTGCTCTCCGAGGCGCCCGACCGCTCGCTGCGAATGAGCGAGCTGGCCGACGGGGTGCTGTCCTCGCGCAGCAAGCTCACTCATCAGATCCGGCGGCTGGAGGCGCAGCGGATGGTCCGTCGCAACACCTGCCTGGAGGACGGCCGCGGCGTGCTCGCCGAACTCACCGACGAGGGCCTGCGCCGCCTGCAGGCCGCGGCGCCCGGCCACGTCGAAGCAGTCCGCCGCCACTTCATCGACCTGCTCGCCCCGGCCCAGCTCGAGGTGATCGGCGATGTTTTCGGACGCGTCGACGAGGAAATCGGCAAGCACTCCGGCTGAGGCGTCCGCTACGATCGAGTCCCTGGAGACGTGGCAGAGCGGCCGAATGCACTCGCCTTGAAAGCGAGCGTCGCGAGAGCGACCGGGGGTTCAAATCCCTCCGTCTCCGCTGCCTGAGAACCGCTGGCAGGCTCGAACACTCGGTGCCTGTGAGCGGGTTCTGCCGTTGATGCCCGATATCGGCATCTCTCGACCGCATGCCGGCCGCAGGCGATTCGGTCGATTCCGAGGGGGTGCTGTCATGTGGGCGGGTTCGTCGCAGGGGCAGATGGTGGGAGCCGGATCGCAGCCGCTGGATCCAGCGCGCAGCAGTGGCGGTCAGTCGGTCGGCTACGGTCCCGGCGGGTGACCGCGGTCCTGTCATCGCGACAATGGAAAACGTAAGTGCGGCTGGCATTCTCGATCATCCACGCCTACGATGGTGATCGGGGAAAGGGGGATGATCGCAAGCTATCGTGCCTGTTAGTCGCTACGGCAAGTGCTTGATGCGCATTGATATAACTCGTCTGTTCTCGGGGGAAGAAATCATGACCATTCTTCGTAAAAAGATTTCGTTCGTTATTGCCGCCGCGGCGGTTGCCACCGGATCGTTGGCACTCGCGGCACCGGGCGCCAACGCATATCCCACTCACATCCCGTGTGATAAAGCGCATGCGAACTGGACGTCGTACGACGGCCCGGGCACCAGCGGTCAAGGCTGGGTGTGCACCTACAACGACAAAGAAGGCTGGCACTGGCAGCGCACATGACCCTTGCGCGCACCTGTTGACTCCGCTCGAGTCTTCGTCGCCGACGGGGCGGTCACAGCGCCGTGTCGGCGCCGAAGTCTCTGCGGACAAAGTTCGGCCGGATGTCCAAGTCGGGTGGGTCGTAGTAGCGGTGGAAGGTCGGCGTCAGCCCGGAGGAGATCGGCGGGTTGATCCAGGACCAGTCGGTGGGGCAGGCGCGGCCCGCGGCTTCCTCGCGCTCGACGTGATCGCAGAACTGTTTGGCGACGGTGTGATGGTCGACGATGTACACGCCCGCCTTTCGGAAGCTGTGCAGCACCGCGCGGTTGAGTTCGACCAGGGCCTGATCGCGCCAGAGGTTGCGCTCGGCTCTCGTGTCCAGGCACATCATCTCCGCGATCAGCGGAAGCATGTTGTAGCGGTTGGCGTCACTGAGATTGCGCGCGCCGATCTCCGCGCCCAGGTACCAGCCGTTGAACGGCGCGAACGGATACGTCATGCCGCCGATCTCGAGATTCATGTCGGACACCGCGGGCAGCGCGTGCCAGCGCAGGCCCAGGCCGGCGAACCACTCGAACTCGGGATGCACGAGTTCCACCTCGCGGGCGAGTTCGGGTGGGATGTCGAACCAGCGAATCGGCTCGTCCGGCGTGCTGATCAGCAGCGGGAGAATGTCGAAAGGCGTTCGGGCGCCGCGCCACCCGAGCTTCATGGCGAATTCGGTGAGTTCGACGTTGGCAGCGTCGCCGGTGACCGTGCCGTCCCCGTTGCGATAACCCGCGTAGCGGATGATCTGTGGGCTGACGATGCGGAACTCCCGCCCGTCCGCTTGCCGTGGCGGCCCGACGGTGATCATCGATTGGATGGCGCCGTTGTTGGTGGCCATGTGCAGGTGCTGCCAGCAGACCTCGGCCAGATCGCGTGCCGAGCGAACCCGCCGCGCGTCGAGCAGCTTCAGCGAGCGCCAGTGTTTCCGGCCCACGCAGCGGGCGTGATTGCGCCAGGCGAGTTTGGCTCCGATCAGTATCTCCTCGACGGTCTGGAGATAGGAGCCGGTCTGTTCCAGCTGCTCCAGCGCGCCGCGCCTGCGCTGGGCGTTCAGATGCGCCAATTCGGGCAGCCGGAAGAACTCGTCACACTCCCGCAGCCGGCGTTCCAGATCGGTGCGGAAAGTTTTCGAGTTCGATTCGTTCTCGATCGAGAAGACAGGTGACACTGGATTCACGGTTTTCTCCGGTCGGGCATAGGTGCTGCGAGTAAACAGGCGAGTCGAGCGAAGAATGCGCGCGTGCGCGCAGCCGGTACCGCGGGAGCCGCGGTCGGCCCGCGAAAGCGCGCGGGGCGGATGCCACGAAATAGCCTCTGCCCGAACAACACGTGCGCTCCCCAGGGACTGTCGCGACTGCGAACCGGGCGGCCGGTCCGTATGCCGTGCCGAAGCGTGGTGCGGTGACCTCGGCGCGAGCGGTGCGGATGCGCGATCATGCCCGTCCTAGTTCGATAACCCGAAAAGGCTCGGCGCTCAGCGTACGGCGGGTGTGCTGATGGTGTGCCGTGATTTGCTGGATTTGCTGGATCGGCCGAAGGCGCGGACGCGAATCGGCATGCCGAGTATCGTTGCCGGGGTCCGCTTTTCAGAGAATGAGCGGTTCGCGCGTGCGCGGTGTCATCGGGGCCGGCGATCGACGTCGTCTTTTCTTCGGCTGAGAACGCTTCCGCCGGGTCACCATGTGATCGGGGGTTCGAGGTGTCGGCATACACATTCGGCACGCGGACTATGGCGGTGCCGGATTTCTCTTCGGAGCCTCACATTCGGGAGGTTCCGGCCGCAGGGAAGCGCGGGGGTGTTCCTCGGCATGGTGACGGCCTTCGGCTCGCCCTCGTCGTCTCTGGCAGGATGGTTCGCATGCTCTGTCGCCGCGGGGTGCGGCGTTGGCTCTCCAGCGCCCTGATCAGCGCCGCACTCGTCTCCGGTGCGGTGTCGTTCGGTGCTCCCCAAGCCACGGCGGCACCCGGTAATACGCCGCCGGTCAACACCGGGTCCGCGGACGGGCCCGGTCCGGCCGAGCCGACCAGTAGACAACCCTCGACGCCGCGGATCGATCGCATCGAACCGATCAACGATCGCTGGCTGCGGGTCTACGTCGCCTCGCCCGCGATGAGCCGTGTGGTCGAGGTGCAGGTCCTGCTTCCACGTGACCAGTCGCACCCGCGTCCCACCGTGTACATGCTCGACGGGCGCAGCGCGAGCCCCGACAGCAACAACTGGACCGAACTCGGGCACGCCGACCGCTTCTACGCGGACAAGGACGTCAACGTCGTGCTCACCGTCGGCGGTCCGGCCAGCTTCTACACCGACTGGCAGCAGGCCGACCCGGTGCTCGGCACCAACAAGTGGGAGACGTTCCTCGCCAAGGAGCTGCCCCCGCTGATCGACGCGGAGTTCGACGGCAACGGCACCAACGCGGTCATGGGCGTCTCGATGGGCGCGGAGGCCGCGATGATGCTCGCGTTCCGCCGGCCGACGCTCTACACGGCGATCGCGGCGCACAGCGGCTGCTTCTCGATGGGCACCGACATCGGCCAGGCGCAGGCGCGCGCCGTGGTGGCCACCTACATGGGCGAGCCGGACAACATGTTCGGTAAGCAGGACGACCCGGCCTGGCTGGCGCACGACGTCACCCTGCACGCGGACGCGTTGCGCGGTAAGACGATCTATCTGTCGGTCGGCAGCGGCCTGCCCGGCGTGCACGACGTGCCCGGCACACCGAACGTCGACCTGCCCAGCGCCATCACGTTCGGCGGCCCGCTGGAGGCAGCGACCAACGCCTGCACCCGGCGGCTCACCGACCGGCTGCGGTCGCTCGGCATCCCGATCACCGCGCACTTCCGGGCCACCGGCACGCACTCCTGGCCGTATTGGGAGGACGAGCTCGCCCTCTCCTGGCCGACGATCGCGCCCGCGATCGGCGTCCGCTAACCCAGGAACCGCGCGAGCACCTCCGGCTCACGGGCGAAGCTCAGGAAAAGGTCGTTCTCGTGCGGGTCGCCGATCGTGACGCGCACCCCGTCCGCCCCGTACGGCCGCACCAGCACCCCGGCCGCCGCGCTGGCCTCGCCGAACTCGGCGCTGCGCGCGCCCAGCGGCAGCCAGACGAAGTTCGCCTCGCTCGGTGGCACCGGGTACCCCGCCGCCACCAAGGCGTCGCGCACCCGTGCGCGTTCGGCGACCAGAAGGTCGGTGCGGTCCAGCAATTCGTGGCGCGCCTCCAGTGACGCGATCGCCGCCGCCTGCGCGAGTCGGTTCACGCTGAACGGGATGTGCACCTTCAGCAGGGCCGTGATCACGGCCGGGTCGCCCACCGCGTAACCCACCCGCAGCCCGGCCAGACCGTACGCCTTGGAGAAGGTACGCAGCACAACCACATTGGGCCTGGTCCGGCCGATCTCGACACCGTCGGGATGGTCGGTCAGCCGCACGTATTCGTAGTACGCCTCGTCCAGCACCACCAGCACGTGCGTCGGCACCGCGTCCAGGAACCGGACCAGCTCGGTTCTGCCGACGGCGGTGCCCGTCGGGTTGTTCGGATTGCAGACGAAGACCAGCTTGGTCCGCTCGGTGACGGCGGCGGCCAGCGCGTCCAGATCGTGCACCTGACCGGTCGTGAGCGGCACCTGCACGGCGGTGGCATTGCCTACCTTGGTCACGATCGGGTACGCCTCGAAGGAACGCCACGCGAACAGCACCTCGTCGGACGCGGACGAGCAGGTGATCTGCACCAGTTCCTGGCACAGCGCCACACTGCCACAGCCGACCGCGACGTTCTCGAAGCCGACCCCGAGGAACTCGGCCAGCACCGTGCGCAGCTCGGTGACCTGGTTGTCCGGATAGCGGTTGGCCAGCTCGGCCGCCTCGGCGATGGCTTTGGCGGCGGCGGGCAGTGGACCGACGGTCGTCTCGTTGCTGGCCAGCTTGACCGCGCCGGGATTGCTGCGGCCGGGGGTGTACGCCGGGATCAATTCGAGGTCCGGCCGGATCTGCGCTGTCACACTCCAACCCTAATCCGCGCCGTGGAAAGCCCGATCGGCGTACCGGAGAATCTCTGGGCCAGCGGCCCTCACATGCAATTTCTACCGAAGATCAGCAACTCGCCCTACGCTGGTTTCATGTCGGGCACCTACGACGATATGGCCCCGCTGCGGGCGAGCGACCAGGAAGACGAGCGGCCGACCAGCGGTGGGCAGGTGCCCATCACGGTGGTGGAGCCGGAAGGTAACGCCCGCGGCGGGATCGTCCTGCTGCACGAGTCACGCGAGTTCACCGGCGCTTTACGCGACCTGATGAACGCGCTGGCAGGCGAGGGCTGGACGGTGATCGCACCGAAACTCTTCCATCGGGGGGCCGCGGAGCCCGGCACCGGGGTGTTCGGCGACGAGCTGTTCGAGGACTTCGACGCCTGCTTCGACTGGCTCACCCGGCGCGGGGTGTTCCCCGACACCATCGGTGTGCTCGGCTTCGACTCCGCGGGCACCGCCGCGTTCCTGGTCGCGACCAATCGTCCGATCGGTGCCGCGGTGAGCGTCGCGGCGCACGGCATCACCCAGCCGCTCACCGCCCAGGCCGACGCCTTGGTGACCGCGGCTCCGCACCTGCAGGCGCCGTGGCTGGGTCTGTTCGGCGTCGACGATCCGTCCACCCCGCCCGCTCAGGTCGACGAGCTACGCGACGCGACCGCCCGCGCGGCGGTCGCCAGCCTGGTCGTCACCTACCCCGGCCTGCACCACCGTGCCGACACCTCCGAGGCGGACGACGGTGACGCGGTCGATTCTCAGACCAGAATTTTCGACTGGTTCGACAGTAACCTGCGCTGACCAGCTGTTTTGTGATCTGGACGGTAGCTACTGTAACCTTTGGGCTCGGCGGTTCGAAAGGACCGGTGCCCTCGAAGAGAAGGCTCCAGGAGGCGTGCCAGAGCGGCCGAATGGGACTCACTGCTAATGAGTTGTCCCTTCACGGGGACCGGAGGTTCAAATCCTCTCGCCTCCGCCACACCCGGGAAACCGGGTACAACTGAATAACACCTGCGCCCGTAGCTCAACGGATAGAGCATCTGACTACGGATCAGAAGGTTAGGGGTTCGAATCCCTTCGGGCGCACACAGGTAGAAGGCCCCTCCGCGATATGTGGAGGGGCCTTCTCGCATCTCTGGCGACACAATCGACGACAATGCCACTCGAACAGCGCATCCATACCCGTCACGCCGCACGGCGTCGATGGCGCAGCGATACACGCGTTGGCTTGTGTGAGTGTCGCAGGTGATGGTTGGCGTCGGCTCCACCGGAAGCTCGACGTCGGATTCGGACAGATCAGTGGCTGTCGGCTCTGTGGCGGGGTGACGTCGCCGAGCCCTGCGTGCAGGGGGAAATCGATACACTCTCGGCGTGCCATTGATCGAGGTGACCTATGCATCGCGTGTCCCCGAAGCGATCCTTCGGGAACTCGCGCAACGACTTCCGCATCTGGTGTCGGTGGCAGTCGAATGCCCGGAGGAACCGTACGACTTGGATCTGCAGCCGGGAGATGTCGAGCTTCGATTCCGGGAGTTGGGTCCGTTCGATCGCAGTGGGCTGGATGTGGTGATCGAGGTGCGGTCGAAGTGGTTCGCCAGCCGGGCCGACAATCGGCAGGAGCGGGTCGAGCGGCTGCACGCAGATATCGAGCAGGCGACAGGACTGGACGATTTCGGGGTCTACTTGTCGCTGCCGGTCGCCGCGTGGGAGCAGAGCGAGCCAGACCATCCGGCAGGCCAGGCTTAACTCGACCCTTGCCTCACGAGTGGCACACCACGGTGGGGCCTTCTCGGCCGATGCCGCAGCGGTGTGCCACTCGCGGGTTCCTCGTGAATCGAACCGATGGATCGACGGTGCGTCATTTCCAGGCGGGGAGGTTCGGCAGGTCGCCGGTGAGGTCGGAGCCGGGGCTGCGGCCGAGGAGCCAGGCAGCGAGGGAGGATGCGGGGCCGGAGATGGTGTGGGTGGCGGGGGAGGGGCCGATGGTGGCGGTGAAGTCGGAGTCTGTGGCGTGCAGGGTGAAGGGGGCGAGGGGGGTGTCGGTGGTGAGGCGGGTCAGGTCGGCGGTGGCTTGGGGGAGGATGCGGGCGACGAAGGATGCGGGCCAGTCGGAGGGGTGGTAGTCGGCGTTCAGGTCGACGTGGTGGATTTCGACCTCTTGCAGGCGCATCCAGAGGACTTCGGTGGCGGGGATGGGGCGGCCTTGGCGGGTGCGGACCTGGGCTTGCCACGCGTCGTCGGTGAGTGAGCGGGCGAGGGCGAGGAACCGGGTGGCGGCGGCCTCGTTGTCGGCGAGGTGGTCGGGGAGTGAGCGGGGCGCGCCCGCTTCGATGTCGCTGTCGCGCAGCAAAGCGTTGGCGTACTGCGGGATTTCGACTCCGGTGTGGGCCCACAGCAGCAGGTTGACCAGGCTGTCGGCGTTGCGGGCGAGGTGGGCCATGACGTGGCCGCGGGTCCAGCCGGGCAGTGAGGAGGGTTCGGTGACGGCGTCCTCGTCGAGGCCGCGGATGGTGTCGAGCAGGCGGGTGGTCGCCTCGGCGACGGTGTCGAGTTGCACGAGGGTCTGCGAGGCGGTGGTCACGGTCTCGACCCTAGCGAGCGAGAACCCGGCTCGCCGCGAACGACGGGCCGGTTCGATCGGGGAACAGGGTGATCCGAGGCCACCGGAGACCGAGGACCTGAGTGCGAAGGAATCGCGCCCTCGACGCCCTACCCGGTAACGACCGCGTCGGCTTCGATCTCGACCAGCAGGGCCGGGGTGATCAGACCCTTGATCTCGTACATGGCCGTCGCCGGACGGATCTCGCCGAACACCTCCGCGTGCGCCTCGGCGACCTCGGGCCAGCGGCTGATGTCGGTGACGAAGATGCGGGTGCGCACCACGTCGGCCAGGCTCGCGCCCGCCTCTTCCAGCGCGGAGCCGATGCGCCGCAGGGTTTCCCTGGTCTGCTCGCCGATGTCGTCGCCGCCGACGGCCGTGCCGCCGGGGGCCGAAGCGGTGGTTCCGCTGACCGCGACGACATCACCGAGCCGGACCGCTCGCGAGTAGCCGACGATGTCTTCGAACTCCGAACCCGAGGAGATGTTCACGCGATCACTCATGGGCGACAGCATCGCACGGCGCCGAGCACGGCCATGTTCCGGACAGCCGAGTGCGGGCACCTGCCGGTCCACATCCGAAACGGTGCCAGCGAACGGCGATGCGGTCGCCGTAATCGGCGCATCCCCTTCCGTGCCGCCGGTTGCCAGGCGGCCGGCTCTGCGGAGCCCGCCACCCCGGTCGTGCTGCCGATCAACTGCGCCAAGGGCATTCTCGCGGTCCTGGAAAACTCGTACGAGCAAGGTGTCGCCGTGCAAGCCGAAGCGTCATCCGCACCCCTTGACTCGCAGTCGTCAGTACCCGTCCGGGCGACTCGGTAATCGGCTCGGCTCGGTCGGCTCCCGGCTCTCCACGATGACGGCGGCCGCCAAGGCGATCAACCACAGCGACATCGCACCCACCTGAATCCGCTGCGCTATGCCCAGGGCGTAGTTCCCCGGCAGGTTGTCGGCCACCAGCATCCACACCGTCGCCACCACACCGATCACCAGTACGACCAGGCCGAATTCGCGCAGCACCCGCCAGCGCCGGTAGCGGAACGCGGCGAGGCTGAAGGCGAACGCGGCGACCGCGATCGAGGTGACCGCCAGCGTGCTCGTCAGCGCATGCGGCTGATGCAGTTGCGGGAAGAGTTCCCGAGAACCGCCGCACCCGCTCTCGCCGGGAGCGCAGTCGCGCAGCGGTAGCAGGACGTCGGCGATGGTCGCCGCGCCGAAGCAGAACAACGCGAGCCAGCCGACCGTGCTCAGCCTGCGGCGCGGGAACAACAGCAGTCCCGCGATGGCGGCGGGTATGAGCGACACCCCGACGATCAGGTCCGCGGTCGCGAACACCTGCCGGTACGGCTTGCCCTCCGCGTCCAGTTCGCTGAGAAACGTGTCGACCGGGTCGAGGTCGATTTTCAGCGCGAACTGGAGCACCCAGGACGAATAGCAGACCCCCGCGATCGCGATCGCCGCGGCGACCAGCACCGTTGCCGGTCGCACTCGCCGCACGGCGGTCTCCGAGCCACCCGTCACGTCCCTATTGTGCTGGTTGCTAGAGCGCGCCGGACAGCGGCGGGCCGCACACGTCACTACCATCCGGGACACAGGGTCTTGTCAGCTTCGCCCGGCACGCTGGACGACAGCTGCAACTCGAGGAGGTCCCCATGCTCGGTTTCGCGACTGCCGCCGCCGGAATCGCGGTCATCACGGTGATGGTGATGTCCGGTTACCTGGCCGCACACGCTCCGCGTTCACTCGTGCGGGTGCGGCACAACCGCTGACAACTCGGCCTGGACACGATCGGCCGCACGGACGGGATCCTCGTGCTCCCAGATTCGGACCACGCGCCATCCCGCCGCGACGAGCGCCGCGTCGGTGGCCCGGTCCCGGGCCACGTTGCCCGCCAGTTTGGCCGCCCACCATTCGGCGTTGTTCTTCGGATCGGTGGCGTGCTGGGGGCAGCGGTGCCAGAAACAGCCGTCCACGTAGACCGCGAGCCGCCGCCGTGGGAAGACCAGATCGGCGCGCCGGCGCTGGCCCCGGATCGGTGCGCGGTCGACGAAGTAGCGCAGCCCGCGGCGATGCAATTCCCGGCGCAGCGCGAGTTCGGGATCGGTTCCGGTGCGCCGCTGGCGCGCCATGCGCGCGCTGGTTGCCGCATCGGTAGGAGGTCGGTTCATGCCGCCCAGCCGCCCATCCGATCCAGATGGCTTTCCACATCGGCGAGGAAGCCGGGCGGGAAACGCAGACTGCCCATGGTGGTGCGGCGCAGGAATCCCGCCGTCGCGCGGGCGGAGAGCAACTGCGCGTCGGTGAGGAAGTGCGCCAGGTCCTCGTACGGCTCGTGCACCGGCCACGTCGAGACCGGTACTCGGTAGGCCACACCGGCGTGCCCCCACGCGGCGACCGGCCACGGTGTGCCCGGCGCGAGCGGCTGATCTCCGGAGATCGGATCGAGTGGAGCGGCCAGCCGCGATCCCACCCAGGCCGCCATCCGCACGCTCACCGCGTTGCCGACCAGCTTCCAGCGGTGGCCCTTCCGGATGCCCGGCATCTCGGTCGCGGGCGACGTCCAGCCCGGGTCGAAGCCCTGGAGGCGTTCGGCATCCGAAATGCCCGGCGTGACGATCTCCCCGGACGGCAACCGCACCGCGGGCGGGCTGGCGATGCCGAGCGCGGAGCCGCCCTTCAGCGTCGGAACCGCGTTCACCGCCCAGCCCAGCCCACGCACCCCTTCGGTCCAGTAGAAGCCACACGGATGCATCGTGGGATCGCCGGTCACACGGGGGCCGGCGTCCTCGCCGAACAGCACCCCGCGCGGGTCCTCGGTGCGGGAAGCGAGCATCAGCACTCGCTGTCTGCGCTGGGGCAGGCCGAAGGCGCGGGCGTCCACTACGCGGTAAGCCCAGGTGTAGCCGAGTTCGTCGAGCGCGCCGGTGATGTGCCGCATCGCCGCGCCGCGGCCCAGTTGCAACATGAACGGCACGTTCTCGATCAGTAGCCAGCGTGGGCCACGCTTGCGGCGCACCAGCCGGAACACCTCGTCGACCAGACCCGAGCGCGTGCCGGTGATGCCCGCGGTGCGCCCCGCCTGGGAAAGGTCCTGGCACGGGAATCCCGCCGCGACCAGTTCCGTTCCGGTGGGGATGGCCCGCAGCCGGGTGATGTCGGAATGCAGGGGTACGTCCGGGAAACGGGCGGCGAGCACCCCTTGGGCCCCGGGCTCGATCTCGCACAGCAGTTCGGTGTGCCAGCCGTGCCTGCCGAGGCCGAGCTCGAGTCCGCCGATCCCGGCGAACAGCCCGACCATCCGCGCGCCAGTCAACGACCGTCCCTTTCTTCGCGTCCACACCGGACGCCGCCCGCGCGTCCCGTGCCCCGGGAGCAGGTTACTCGAGTCGTCGGGGCGATCCCCGAACACGCGACCATCGGTCGCGGCACCTGGTACGGTCCGCGTGTCACGCCGTGCGATCCGTGCGTATTTCCGATAATGCACATGGGTGGTCGCACACGGACGTGATGACCGGCCGTTCCGCCTGCGCTCCAGTGCCATCCGTGCGGGCCGCCCACGATCCTGGTGGCGCGCTCGCGCATCGCTTTTGCTCGACGACGTTCCAGAGCGACGCTAGGGAAAGTGAGCGAAACATGCAGATGCCTTCCACCCGTAACGGACAGTTTCCCCCCGTTGTGGTCACCAGCCTCGCGGCGACCACTTCCCTCGCGGGTGACGTGGATTCCACGTGGAAGGGCTTGCTCAACGGCGACAGCGGTATCGACGTCCTGGAAGACGATTTCATCGAGGAGTTCGAGCTGCCGGTGTGCATCGGCGGGCATCTCGTGGTCCCGCCCGCCACGTATCTGGACGTGGCGGAGGCCCGCAGACTCGCCTACGTGGAACAGCTCGCGGTCGTGCTCGGGCGTGAGGTCTGGCGCAACGCGGGCAGTCCCGAGGTGGACGAGCATCGCCTTGCGGTGTCGATCGGCACGGGGCTCGGCGGCGCGGAGGCGATGATCCACGCTCGGGACAAGCTGCGCAACGGCGGCCATCGCAAGGTGTCACCGTTCACCGTTCAGGCGGTGATGCCCAACGGAGCCGCGGCCTGCGTCGCGCTGGAACTCGGAGCGCGGGCGGGAGCGACGACGCCGGTGTCGGCCTGTTCCTCCGGTGCGGAGGCGATCGCCAACGCGTGGCGCACGATCGTCATGGGCGACGCCGACATGGTGGTCACCGGCGGCGTGGAGGGTTCCATCCAGGCCCTCGCGATCGCGGCGTTCAGCATGATGCGCGCGATGAGCACGCGAAACGACGCGCCGAAGAGCGCCTCACGTCCGTTCGACGCGGAGCGCGACGGCTTCGTCTTCGGCGAGGCGGGCGCGCTGATGGTGCTGGAGACCGAGGAGCACGCCAAAGCGCGCGGCGCGACCATCCACGCCCGGCTGATGGGCGCGGGTGTCACCTCCGACGGCTTCCATCTGGTGGCGCCCGACCCCGAGGGCACCGGCGCCGCGCGTGCGATGACGCGGGCGATGCGCACGGCGGGTCTGGCCAAGTCCGATATCGCGCACGTCAACGCGCACGCGACCGCCACCCCGATCGGCGACACGGCGGAGGCGCGCGCGATCAGCCAGGCAGTGGGCAACCACGCGTCGGTCTACGCGCCCAAATCGGCCCTCGGTCATTCCATCGGCGCGGTCGGCGCGCTCGAATCGGTGCTCACGGTGCTGAGCGTGCGCGACGAAATAGTCCCGCCGACGCTGAATCTGGACAATCAGGATCCCGAAATCGATCTGGACGTGGTGCACGGCCGAGCCCGGCCCGGCCGTATCGATTACGCCCTGAACAACTCGTTCGGATTCGGCGGGCACAATGTGGCGCTCGCCTTCGGCCGGTACTGACCGCCAGGTGGCCGGGACACCTGCTAGCCTTCCCGGCGCTTCGTTATCGACCTGTGTTCGGTGTCATTGCACGCCCTGAGTGGCTGTGCGCTGGAAAAGGATAAGGCGATGATCGACGAAACCTTCGACGACTATCTGGACGATCAGGGCAATATCAGAATTCACGGGAACAGGACTCTGATCGACTTCGTCGACAAGCACAGTGTGGAGAACGGCGACGAACTCGCCTACCGCTTCATCGACTACTCGCGGGAGAGGGACGGCGAATACCACGAACTCACCTGGCGGCAGTTCGGTGTGCGACTGCGGGCGGTGGCGGCCCGGCTGCAACAGGTCACCCAGCCGGGCGACCGGGTGGCGATTCTCGCTCCGCAGGGGCTCGACTACGTCGTCTCGCTGTTCGCCGCGGTGTACGCGGGCACTATCGCGGTTCCGCTGTTCGATCCGGAGGAACACGGCCACACCGACCGTTTGCACGCGGTGCTGGGTGACTGCATGCCCGCCGCGATCCTCACCGCGGGCTCCGCGGCCGGCGGTGTGCGGAAGTTCTTCCGGCACCTGCCTCCGCCGCAGCGTCCACGCATCATCGCGGTGGAGGCGATCCCGGACAGTGTCGGCGCCTCCTGGGTGCGGCCGGACATCAATATCGACAGCGTCGCCTACCTGCAGTACACCTCGGGATCGACCAGGACGCCCGCGGGCGTCGCGATCACCCATCGCGCGGTGGGCACGAATCTGTTGCAGATGATCGATGCCATCGGCGTCACCGAGCATTCGCGCGGAGTCACCTGGTTGCCGCTGTTCCACGACATGGGGCTGCTCTGCGTGATCCTGCCGACCGTCGGCGGCGGGTTCATCACGATCATGTCGCCCAGCGCGTTCGTGCGCCGCCCTTATCGCTGGATCAAGGAACTGGCCGCGGCTTCCGACGGCGCCGGAACCTTCGCCGCCGCGCCCAATTTCGCGTTCGAACACGCCGCGGCGCGCGGCAAGCCGAAGCCAGGCGAGGAACTGGATCTGTCCAATGTGATCGGGCTGATCAACGGCAGCGAGCCGGTCTCGATGTCGTCGATGAAGAAGTTCAACGAGGCTTTCGCGCCGTACGGGTTGCCGGAGACGGCGATCAAGCCTTGCTACGGCATGGCCGAGGCGACGGTGTTCGTCTCCGCCACCCGGGCTCAGGACAAGGCGAAAGTCGTCCACGTCGACCGGACCGAGTTGAACGCCGGGCGGATGGTCCAGGTCGCCGCGGACGCCGACAACGCCGTCGCGCAGGTGTCCTGCGGATACGTCGCGCGGTCGCAGTGGGCGGTGATCGTCGACCCCGAACACGGCACCGAGCGACGGGACGGTGAGGTCGGCGAGATCTGGCTGCACGGCGAGAACATGGGCATCGGGTACTGGGGGCGCGACGAGGAGACCGAGGCCACCTTCCGCGCCAAGCTTGCCTACCGACTGACCGAAGGCAGTCACGCGGAGGGCACGCCGCCCGGCGCCGACTGGATGCGCACCGGTGATTTCGGCGCCTACCTCGACGGCGAGCTGTACATCACCGGCCGGGTGAAGGACTTGGTCATCGTCGACGGCCGCAATCACTATCCGCAGGATCTGGAGTTCTCGGCCCAGGAATCCAGCACGGCACTGCGCCCCGGCTTCGTCGCGGCGTTCTCGGTGCCTGCCAACGAACTGCCCGCACTGGTCTTCGAACAGGGCAGCCGCTCCGGCCTGACATTCGACGCCGAGAACACTTCCGAGCAGTTGGTGATCGTCGCCGAGCGCAATACCGGTGCGAGCAAGCTCGAGTCGGAGTCGGTCGCCGACACGGTGCGCGCCGCGATCGCGCAGCGCCACGGTGTCATGGTCCGGGACGTACTGCTGGTGCCCGCGGGTTCGATTCCGCGCACGTCCAGCGGCAAGATCGCCCGCCGTGCCTGCCGGGCGGCCTACCTGGAGGGCACGCTGCGCGGCGGCCACCAGCAGCAGGCGTTCCCGGACGCGCCGCAGGAATGGGAGTCCGAGACCGCGGTCGTCGGCTAGAGCCGGGTCTCGGTCTCGTACTCGAATTCCCGGACGTCGGCGCCCACGATCCGAGCGTCGAGGTCGCCCGAGGTACCCGTGCCGCGGAAGCGTTCCACCGCGGCACGGGTGGTCCAGCGCTCGTAGACGTTCACCCGATCGGGTTCGAGCAGGTCCGCGCCGAGGCTGAAGTCCAGGCAGCCTTCGCAGGCGCGGGCGAGCGCCACCACCTCCCGGCAGCCCTCGAGGTAACGGTCGCGATCGGTGACCCGCAAATATCCGGCGACGATCAGCATGGGAGGCAGTCTAGATCTGTGCGGCTTGACCTCGAGTTCGCTCGAGGTTGTTGGCTTGGCGAATGAGCGTCGCACCCGTCGCCGCGGATGTCCGGCGGCGGCCGGAAAATCGGTTGGTCGATGCACGTTCCGGTGCGACCCTGGAATGTCGGACCCCGCTGCGAACATCACCGTGGGTCCCGTTCTCCGCCGCCAGTCGCATACCTCGAGGGGGAGTCATGTCTGTCGCACTGGACGTTTCGTCGGCCGAACCGGAGGCCGACGAAACGGAGCGGCCCGCCGCCACGGGCCGCCTGCATTCCCTGCGCCGATTCTGGCCGTACCTGCGTCCGCACGCCAGGATTCTGTCCGCCGCCAGCGGTCTCGCCGTGCTGTCCGGCCTGACGGCCGTCGTCATACCGTTGATGATCGCCCGGATCATCGACGGCCCGATCGCCCACCGCGATCTCGCGGGCGCGCTCTGGCCGGTGGCCGCGGTCGCGGCACTCGGACTGCTGGAGGCCGGTGGCGTGTGGGGACGCCGCTGGCTGATCGCCGGGCCCGCGACACGGTTCGAGATCACGGTGCGCGCGAAGATTTTTCGCAAGCTGCAAGCGCTGTCGATCGGCAGGCACGACGCGTGGGAGTCGGGTCAGCTGCTCTCGCGCGCGATCGACGACCTGGCCACCATGCGCCGGTTCGTGTCCTTCGCGGCGCCGTTCCTGCTCGTCCATTGCGTGATCATCCCGGTAGGCCTGCTCGTGCTGATCGGGCTGAGCCCGCAGATCGGCCTGATCTTCGCGGTGATCTCGATCCCGTTGGTGATCGGCTGCATCCGCTTCGAGCGCCGATACTCGGTGGCCTCGCGGCGTTCCCAGGACCAGTCCGGCGATTTGGCCACCACGGCGGAGGAGTCCGCGCAGGGCATACGGGTGCTCAAGGCATTCGGGCGGGGCGTGTTCTTCGGCCGCCGTTTCACCGCGCAGGCGCAGGAGCTGCGGCAGACCGAACTGCTGAAAGCGCGCCTGGACGCGACGTTGTGGTCGATCATGGTGAGCCTGCCGCAGCTGGCCATCGCGTTCGCGCTCGGGTACGGCGGGTACGCGGTGGCGCACGGCACGATGACGCTCGGCACCTTGATCGCGGGCATCACGCTGGCGACCTTCCTGCAGTGGCCGATCATCTGGACCGGCTTCCTGCTCGCCGAACTGAACGACGCGCGCACCGCGGCCGACCGGTACTGGGAGATCATCGACACCCCGATCGACATCACCGACCCGGCCGACCCGGTGGATCTGCCCGAGCGCATCCGTGGCGAATTGCGCTTGGACGCAGTGCGCTTCGCCTTTCCCGAGGCGGAAGACGATGTGCTGCGAGAGGTGTCGTTACGGGTGCGCCCCGGCGAGACGGTCGCGCTGGTCGGCGCCACGGGAAGTGGCAAGACGGCACTGCTCAACCTGATTCCGCGCCTGTACGACGTGACGGGCGGTGCGATCACCATCGACGGCATCGACATCGCGGCGATGCGAGTCGCCGACCTGCGGTCGCTGGTGTCGGTGGCGTTCGAGGACCCGGTGCTGTTCTCCGCGAGTGTGCGGGAGAACGTCGCGCTCGGCGACCCGGCCGCCACGGACGCCGACGTACGTCGCGCTCTGGAGGTCGCGCAAGCCACCGGGTTCGTGGACGACTTGCCCTGGGGCTTGGACACCAGGATCGGCGAACAGGGCCTGAGTCTGTCCGGTGGCCAGCGGCAGCGACTCGCGCTGGCCCGCGCGGTGCTCACCGGCGCGGGCGGGGGCAAGCACAGCCGGATCATGGTGCTCGACGACCCGCTGTCCGCGCTCGACGTGGAGACCGAGGAGCGGGTGCAGGCCCGCCTGCGCACGGTGCTGGCCGACGCGACGACGCTGCTCGTCGCACATCGTCCTTCTACGGCGGCGCTGGCCGACCGGGTGGCGGTGCTCGCCGACGGCCGGATCGTCGCCGAAGGCACCCACGATCAACTACTGCGTACCACCAGGAGTTACCGCGAACTGATGGGAGGTGAGTAGCGATGAGTACGACCACCGACGCGAAAGACGACGCAGCGGCGCTTGTTCCGGTACAGAAGGAAGGTGCGGCCGACTGGCGTGGCATAGCGGGCGAGGACAAAGAAGTCACCGAGACCGGAAACCTGGTGCTGGCCGAACGCTCCCGGCGGCTGCTGCTCGACCTGGTCAGGCCCCACCGCAAGCTCACCGTGCTCGCGCTGGTGCTCATCGTGCTGGACAACGTCGCGAAGGTGTCCGCGCCGCTGTTCGTCGCGCACGCGCTGGACACCGGCATCGCGCGCGGTGTCGAGGGGAACTGGGGGCCGCTGGCCGGGATCGTGGCCGGCTACCTCGGCTCCGTCCTGCTCGGCGTGGTCTGCACGTACTCCTTCCTGCGAGTGTCCGGCAGGCTCAGCCAGAGCGTGCTGTTCGACCTGCGGGTGCGCGCCTTCACGCATGTGCAGCGGCTCAGCGTCGCCTTCCACGAGAAGTACACCTCCGGCAAGGTGGTGGCGCGGCTCACCGGCGACATCGAGACGCTGCAGGAGCTGCTGGAGAGCGCGCTCAATCAGGCGCTGAGCGCGATCCTGTCGGTGCTGACCATCGCGGCGCTGCTGATCTACCTGGATCAGGTTCTCGCCGCGATCGTGCTGGTCGGATTCGTCCCGCTGGTGATGGTCACCCGATGGGCGCAGCGCAGGCAGCGAGCCGGCTACCGGCGCACCCGCGCCGCGATCGCCAAGGTGGTCGTGCAGTTCGTCGAGTCGATGGGCGGCATGCGGGCGGTGCAGACGTTCCGCCGTGAACAGCGCAACGAGTCGGTGCTCGCGATCGAGGACTCCGAGTACCGCCGCGCGACCACGGTGGCCATGCGCGGCATGGGCGACTACGCCGGCCTGACAAAACTGCTCGGCAACCTGACCACGGTCATCATCATCGTGGTCGGCGCCTGGCGGGTGATCGAGGGTGATCTCGCGGTCGGCGTGCTCGCGGCCTACCTGCTCTACCTCAACGAGTTCTACGGGCCATTGGACGAACTGGCGCAGGTGTTCAACGCCTACCAGTCCGCGGCGGCCGCGCTGGAGAAGATCTCGGGCGTGCTCGAGGAGGAGCCGTCGGTGCCCGAGCCCGCGCGCCCGGTGGCATTGCAGAAGGCGTCCGGGGCGGTGCGGATGGAGAAGGTGTGGTTCGGCTACGGCGCCGCTCCTACGGCCGGTTCGTCCGGTGCCGGGCCGGACGCATCCGATCAGCGCCTTTCCGGTGCTCCCGCGGTGGACGTCGACCGGTCGCCGATGGCCGATGTCTCGGCAGGGGCATCGGCGGCGCGGAAGGATGCTTACCCAGCCCCTTCGACCGAATCGGGCAAGCCCGATCGCCGGACGCGACCGGTGCTGCCCGAGTTCACCCTGGACATCCCGGCGGGGCAGGTGATCGCGCTGGTGGGTGCGACCGGTGCGGGCAAGTCGACGCTGGCGAAGCTGCTGACGCGGTTCTACGATCCGTCCGGCGGCGCGGTCACCCTGGACGGCGTCGACCTGCGCGAGGTGTCCGACGCCGACCTGCGCCGCAACGTGGTGATGGTCACCCAGGAGTCCTACCTGTTCTCCGGTTCGGTGGCCGACAACATCCGGTTGGGCAGGCCTTCGGCCACCGACGCGGAGGTGTTCGCGGCGGCGCGCGCCGTCGGTGTGTACGACTTCGTGCAGGCGCTGCCCGAGGGCTTCGCCACCGATGTGCGCAAGCGCGGCGGCAGGCTCTCGGCGGGGCAGCGGCAGTTGGTCGCGTTCGCGCGGGTATTCCTCGCCGATCCCGCCGTGATCGTGCTGGACGAAGCCACGTCGAGCCTGGACATCCCCAGCGAACGGCTGGTGCAGCGTGCGCTGGAGACCGTGCTGCGCGGACGCACGGCGGTGATCATCGCCCACCGGCTGTCCACGGTGGCGATCGCGGACCGGGTGCTGGTGCTCGAAGACGGCCGGATCGTCGAGGACGGCGCGCCGGACGCCCTCATCGCGGGCACCGGCCGGTTCGCGGGCCTGCATGCGGCGTGGCGGGAGTCGCTGGTGTGATGAGCGGTGGTTGTGCGGGCCGGGGGCGGGTGTCGCTTACGGTAGATACGTGACGACCCCAGCCTCCGACCCCGAGCGCCCCGCCGCGAGTCCGCAGGAATCCCGGTGGCCGGCGATCCTCACCTGGCGCGCCCACGACGCGACCCGGATGGAGTCGGTGCGGGTGCAGCTCAACGGCAACCGCATCCGCGCCGCCGGGCGCATGATCGGTGGTGCGAGCGCGGACCACCCCGCTTTCAGCGCGTCCTACGACCTGGTCACCGACGAGAACGGCGCGACGAAGCGGCTGTCGCTGCGCACCACGACGGCCGCCGGTGAGCGGCACGCCTCGATCGCCAGGGACGAGGAGAACTACTGGCTGGTCGACGCGGGCGGGAACCACGTACGCTCCACCTTCGCCGGCGCACTGGACGTGGACGTGGTGCTCAGCCCGTTCTTCAACACTCTGCCGATCCGCCGCTACGACCTGCAGCATGCGGTGGAGGACGTCCAGGTCCCGGTGGTCTACGTCCGTCTGCCCGACTTGCTCGTCCAAGAGGCGACGCTGATCTACAGCAGCGCGGCCGACGGCATCAGCGTGCTGTCACCGGTCTCCAGCGCCACGGTCACGGTGGACGCCGACGGCTTCCTGCTGGACTACCCGGGCCTGGCCGAACGGATCTGACGCCTCGACGGCCCGGATTGTCGTCGGAGCTGCCCGGTTCGTGCCGGCAACTGCCGTCTGGCGTGGATCGACATCCGCGCAGAGAGCCTCAGGTCACGAGGCGTTCACCCGCGATCTACAGCGGCCGACTTCGGTGCGCCGGGGATGCGGGTCGGCGGCCGGTCCTCGGCAGCTGCCGCACTTCCTTCGACCGAACTTCGCAGCCGGCGGGAGATCAGCTCAGCCGGGTGAGGACGCCACCGCGCTGCCCCGCCGCTCGCAGGTCTTCCAGCCAATCCTGGTCACCCGGACGGATATCCGTGATCTCCCAGCGACGCGCGGATTCGTAGCGTCCTCGGGCGTCGTGCCCGGCCTCGACCAGATCCGCGAGGGACGTCTCGTCACGCAGGCTGTCGCGGGCAGCGCCGAGCACGGCGAGCGTTTCGTCCAGGACCTCCAGCAGCGCCGCCGAATTCGGTTCGCAGATCGCGCGAACCAGATCGGGCGCCGTGCCCGCCACCCGGGTGCCGTCACGGAACGATCCAGCCGCGAGTCCCAGCGCGAGATCACCCCCGGCCGCGCCCGCCAGAGCCAGGGCCTCGGCCAGTACATGCGGGAGATGGGAGATGCGCGCGACGGCGCGATCGTGCTCGGCGGCCACCACCGGCACCACCACCGAGCCGCAGTCCAGCGCGAGCCGCACCACGCGGGTCCACGGGTCTACCCGGGTGCCCTCGTCCACGCCGACCGCCCACACGGCATCACGGAACAACTCCGGATCGGTGGCGACCCAACCGGATTCGGATGTACCCGCCATCGGATGACCGCCGACGTACCGGTCGGCGAGACCGTGGTCGCGCACAGCCGCCGCGACCGGCGCCTTCACGCTCACCACATCGGTGAGCGCGCACCCCGGCGCGTAGGTGGCGATCGCGGAGAACATGTGGTCCACAGCGGGCATCGGCACCGCGACGACGATCAGCGCGCCGGTCTCAGCGGCGCGGCGCAACGCGGCGGGCAGGTCTTCGGTGACGTCGAATCCGTCGGCGCGAGCGGCCTGCGCACCCGTCACCGACCGGTTGTATCCCCAGCCGTCGTAGCCCGCCGCGACGGCCGCGCGTAATAGCGACCCGCCGATCAAACCGGTCCCGAGGACGCATACGGGTGCTTTCTTCGCCGAAGTCACCGGAACAGATTGGCACACGACTTCAACATTTCCGCTCGAGCAGACTACCGTTGCGGCCATGGCAGCACAGCGCTCGGGCACGAACAGGGCGGCGTCGGACGATTACGACGACGTGGAGGGGTTCGCAGTGGCGGTTGTCCGCGAAGAAGGCAAATGGCGGTGCAGTCCGCTGAGCCGGGACGCGCTCACCGATTTGTCCGCCGCGGAAAACGAACTGAAGGCTTTGCGCAGCTCCGGAGCGGTGTTCGGCTTGCTCGACATCGACGATGAGTTCTTCATCGTGCTGCGGCCGGCGCCGAGCGGGACCCGGATGCTCGTCTCGGACGCCACGGCCGCGATCGATTACGACATCGCCGCGGACGTCCTCGAGGCCTTGAACGTAGAAATTCCGGATATCGATCCGGACGAACTGGATGACGTCGAGCCGTGGGAGGAGGGCGACCTCGGGGTGCTCGCCGATCTCGGCCTGCCCGAACCGGTGCTGAGCGTCATCCTCGCCGAGACCGATCTCTATCCGGACGAGCAGCTCGCCATGATCGCCCAGCGTCTCGGCTTCGACGGTGAACTCGCCGCGGTACTGGACAAACTGCCCCGCTGACGTGGGCGTTCTTCCGAACGGCCCGTTTGCGTCCGACGCCGACATGGTGCGTGCCGCCATCGGCGCGGCGGCAGCCGCCGGGGATCGCGACGTGCCGGTCGGCGCGGTGGTGTTCGACTCCGCCGGAAGGGAACTCGCGCGGGCCGCGAATGCGCGGGAAGCGCTCGGCGATCCGACCGCGCACGCGGAGATCCTGGCCCTGCGCCGTGCCGCCGCGGTGCACGGCGACGGATGGCGGTTGGAGGGCGCCACCCTCGCCGTCACCCTGGAACCGTGCACGATGTGCGCGGGCGCGCTGGTGCTCGCGCGGGTGGGCCGCCTGGTCTTCGGGGCGTGGGAGCCGAAGACCGGCGCTGTCGGGTCGCTGTGGGACGTGGTGCGCGACCGTCGGCTCAATCACCGGCCGCAGGTGCGCGGCGGAGTGCTCGCGGACGAGTGCGCGGCGCTGCTCGACGAGTTCTTCCGCACCCAACGCTGAGTCCGCAGGTCAGCACACGATTTAGCGATCCGGCGACGGTCCGGTATGGTTGTCGGCGGTGGCGTGTCCGAGCGGCCTAAGGAGCACGCCTCGAAAGCGTGTGAGGGGTAACCCCCCTCCGAGGGTTCAAATCCCTCCGCCACCGCCAAAGCCCTTCATCTGTTAGTGCAGGTGAGGGGCTTTTTCTTCATTACAGAGCCCAGCTGAAGGAGGGCGATCCGGTGTCCGAGCCCGACCACCATTACTGGATGAACCGGGCCATCGAGCTGGCCCGCTTGTGCCCGGTGGCCGAGGGCGCGTTCTCGGTGGGCGCGGTGATCGTCGCCGACGGTGCGGCGATCGCGACCGGCTACTCACGCGAGTCCGACCCCAAGGAGCACGCCGAGGAGGCCGCGCTCGGCAAACTCGACCCGTCGGATTCGCGGCTGGCGCGAGCCACGCTCTACAGCACGCTGGAACCCTGCTCCGAACGCGGGACGAAGGACCGGCTGCCGTGCACCGACCGGATCCTGCGGGCCGGCATCCCGGTTGTGGTGATCGCTTGGCGCGAGCCGTCGACGTTCGTGGTGAACTGCGTCGGAGTGGAGAAACTCCGGCAGGCGGGCGTCAGGGTGATGGAACTGCCCGAACTGGCCGAGGCGGCGATGTCGATGAACCGGCATCTCGACCTCTCCTGAGCGCGCTCAGTCGTAGTCCCAGTACTGCAACCAGCGCACCGACGCGAACAGCAGCAGTGTCAGCGCGTAGAGCACGACGACCATCACCGTCCCCGCGATGCTGATCCGCCTGCCCGCACCGTCGATCGGATCGAGCCACCGGCGGAACCGGCTCGCCACCGCGGGCGACAGGAAATAGCTCATCAAGCCCACGCTCACGATCTGGCTGAGCCACAACGCCAGCCACGGTGGCGCTCCCATCCGGTCCAGTACCGGGCCGAGGAAGCGCGACAGCACCATCACTGTCGGATACAACACGAGCAACACCAACATGGCGGTTTTCCACGTCGGCGTCATCCTGGTCTCGCCGTCGACCGTTCGCACGGTGGAGCCGAACGGCGTGGTGTGCGCCTCCACGGTGAAGTCCTCGGTGAGCTTCGAGCGCAAATCCGGTAAGGCGGCGGTACGTTCGTCCGAGCGCATCCATTCCGACAATTGCCGTTCGGTGCGGAATCGGAGCACCGAAAACCAGCGCCCGCCCCCCGACGGGAAGAGGGCAGCGCCTTCGAATCCGGGAAACTCGGAACTCACCGCGACGAGCCGCTCCTCGGTCGCCTCGAATTCGGCTTCCTTGTCGCGCGCGACACTGTGCCGGAACACACCGATACCCGGCGGTGGCGACTCGCCCTCGACGATGATCAGATCCGAACTCTTGCAATAAAAGCCGAGCGATGCGCCGTCGGACAGTGCGGCCGATCGTTCGGCCGAGTCCAGGAATGCGTGCAGCGCCGCTTCGGATCTGAACGTGACGCTGAAACCCGGTTCGAGAAGCGGGCTTTCGATCACCGCCACCGACGAATGCGCGAATCCGTCCATATGGCACGCGATTTCGGACATCTCCGCGAGCCAATTCCGGAAATCCGTATCGTGCGCCGGCCGGTGAAAGACCGTTACGACGGTAGCGGCGGCGTCCATCGGCGCTACGCGACATCGACGCGACGACCCTGCACATAGACCTCGGTGATCGCGGGTTCGCGGATACCCATCAGCAGTGCGAACAGCGTCTGATCCCGGGCCAGAGCTGGGTCTTCGGAACGAACGCCGTGTGCAAGCGTGCGGTCCAGCGCCGGAACGCGCGCCGGTTCCACCACGATGAAGTCGGCTTCCTTACCGATATCGAAATTCCCGAATCGATTTTCCATGTCCAAGGCGCGCGCACCGGCCAGCGTGCCGGTGAACAGCATTTCCGCGGGGTGCATCGACACGCCGTGCTCGCCCGGCTCGGAGATGTGCACCTTGAACGCGGCCGACAGCACCTGCGGAATCAGCCATTCGTCGCCCCCGCCGTAATCGGTGCCCGCGGCCACCGTGACGCCGGAGGCGAGCGTCCGCTTCCACGGCATCGTGCCGGAGCCCAGGAACTGCTGCGACACCGGACAATGCGCGATCGACGTGCCGGTTTCGGCCATCCGCCGCAGCTCGGCATCCTGGCAGTGCACGCAGTGGGCGAGGATGCTGCGCCTGCCGAGCAGGCTCTTGCCGCCCACCGCCGACCCGGGCAGGAACTTCCCGTCGTAGGTGTCGAGATAGGTGGTCACGCCGTAGGCGTGCTTGGTGGTGTCGACTTCGCCGGTCCCCGGGCGGTTGTTCTCGTTGAGATGACTGTGGAAATAGACGCCGCGTTCGCGCACCGAGTCGTACAGCTCGCCGAGGTTGTTCAAGGTCCGGCGGGTGACCGCCAGCGAAAAGCGGGGGACGATCGCCACGTGCAACAGGGCGGTATCCACGTCACCGGTGTCGGCGGCGTGCCATTTGCCGATCTCCTCGGTCGTCAAGCGGATGGCGTCGTCTTCGGTGGTGATCAAAGGCGCTGCCGAAGGATCTCCTGTTGTTTGAATGCCGCGGCCGCTGACCATTCGAATTCCACGCCGTCGGGTCTCGTCGAACAGGGCGTCCTGCGCGTGCGGGAACGCCGAGCCGAAAACCATCGCCGCAGTGGTGCCCGCGGCGATGCGTCGCGTACAGAATTCCGCGGCCGCCGATCGCGCGAACTCCGGTTCGGCATAACGGGATTCCGCCGGATAGATGCACAATTCCAGCCACTCCAGCAGCTGGCCGCCGCCGTAGGCATCGCCCGCGAAGGTCTGCGGGAAATGAACGTGGGTGTCGACGAAACCTGGAAGAAGGAATCCGGGGCGATGGTCGAACACTGTCTCGGCGTGGTACTCGTCCGGTATATCGGAGCGCGTTCCGCAAAATGCGACGCGACCACGATCGTCGATTATCAGGGCCCCGTCCGGGACGTCGGCCAGCGCGTCGGCTACATCGTCGGTAGCGGGGCTACCGGCGATGTGGAAAATGTGCCCCAAGTGGACTTGGCTCACCATTCGAGGAGAACACACATCGCTGCGGCACGCGAGTGGATCGGTCGAAATGCGATCAGATGCCGCGCGAGAACAATCTCACCGGCGGTGGCATACGGTAACCGGCGAGTTCGATGAATCGGGCGCTCACGCTGGGCTGCCTGCCCTCCAGCGGGCCTGCCCCGACGGTGTTCATCATCCGGTTGATCACATTGAAGCAGGTGCCCACCCAGACGGCCTGGTCGAACGCTTCCCGGGAAACCCCCGCCAGCCGGACCACGGCGGCGTCCGCCGGAGTCAATCCGTCGGGGTCACGGGCCATTCTCGCGAGGAAACCGAGCATGGCCCGCGCCTCGGGACGCAGCGGGGAATCCGTGCCGTCGGCCAAGGCGCGGGTCACCACATCGGCGTCGACGTACGCACCGGCGATCGCCTCGTGCGAGGTGGCGCAGAACGGGCACTCGTTGGCCTGCGAGGTGTGTGTCGCGAAGATCTCGCGCTCGGCGATGGTCCAGTACGACGGTCCGCGCATGACCTCCTGGATCAGGTCCGACAGCGGCGATCCGAAGAACCGGTGCCGGTAGAACAGCACCTTCAGTACAGCGGGGACTTCCACGCCGCTGAACCGCCGCATGGCCCACAACACGAACCTGGTGGGCCGGTCATGGCCGGATCGCACCGCTTCGAGCCACATTTCAGTCTCCCTCCCACGCCAGATGCGCGGCGCGCAGACGCCGGTCGGCCGCACCGTAGGCGGCGACCGCGGTCGCCTCGAAGATCTCGTCGTCGGTGTGCCCGGCCGCTTTCAACGCGACGATCTGCTGCTCGGTGACCCGGTAGGACCGGTCGGCCACCAACTCGGCGAAGGTGGCGAGTTCCGTGGGGTCGTGCTGGTCCGGATCGGCTGTTCCGGCGGCTCTGGTTCGCAAGACGCGGCGGATCTCGCTCGACAGCCGCCCCGGTGCGGTCTCGAGGTGCGTACCGAACCGCTCCCATTTCTCACTCATCGAGCCACGCATGGGCCCATTCTGGCCGACGACCGTCGCCTTCGCTGGAAATCGCAGGCGCGCAGCGTCAGTCGCTACGGCCCGCCTGCTTGCGGAGCACGACCCGATGGTGGTCCAGGTCGATCCCGACCAGCGGCGGCGCGCCCTCGTCCTGCTCGTCTCGCAGCATCGATATCGATTCGCGATGGTCCAGCTCCATGCGCTTGGTCGCGTAGAACAGCGCGGTGAACTCGTCGGTGAACGTGCCGGAGACCGGGGTACGGCGGCGTCTGCGACGTTTGTTCACGGTCAGCTCGTAGACCGCCACCAGCACGAGCAGGATCACCCACCCGGGGATCCACCACTGCAACACCGATGCCATGGCACCGAGGCTACCCGGCCGTGCCGAACCGATTCGAAAATTGCTCGTTTCACGAAGGGTAACGGGTGAGATCGCGGGTATACGCCCGATACGGAAAGTGCGGGAAGGACGCGATGCCAGATGCGCCGTCGGACAATCCGCGCGGGAACGATGCGCGAGAGAAACATGAGAATCGGAAGTGTAATCGTCTTGATCTGGTTGCTGATCGGCGTGATCGCCGCAGCACAACGCCACTACTTCGACAGTGGACCGGTCAACTGCGCCGGTTTCGGCACCATCGCCGTCACTGTCATCGCGGGACCGCTCAACTACATGGGCGTGAATCCGAAGGTCGCGGATTGTAATGTCCCGCAACCGAGTCCGTAATCCGATCGAGTGAACGCGGACGGCCGGGTGGTCATGCCACCCGGCCGTCGGCGTTTGTGCTCCGAGTGGTTACTGATGTGAACTGAAGATTCGCTATTTGCGAATAGGCGCGTATCTCGCTGGTATTTGTTTGGTAGCTACCAGTGTGGCCGGGTATTCGTGCTCACGGGGAGCACGGAAGGAACCGAGGAGATGCGCGACTACGAAAACCGTGCACGTGCCAGACGCGGCCCGGGCACCGGCTCCCGGGTGTTCGGGTTCCTGCTGCTGGCCTGGCTGGCGATCGGGTTGCTCGCGGCCGGTCAGCGGCACTATTTCGACAGCGGCCCCCCGATGAACTGCGCCGGGTGGGGCACGATCGGCCTCACCGCCCTCGCGGGCCCGCTCAACTACGTCGGGATCAATCCGCGAGTGGGCGACTGCGAACTTCCACAACCGAGCCGGTGAAACGCACTCGGCCCCGCATCCGGAGTCCGGATGCGGGGCCGAGCCATG
>NZ_JBHVDM010000033.1:0-70508 GCF_042802775.1 Nocardia sp. NPDC057455
GCATGCTGCTGTTCGACAATGCCGGCGGTCTGGTGTCGCTCGATGACGAGGCTCGGCACCTGCTCGCCCAGATGCCGCGTGGGCCGATGACGCCGACCGCCACCGGCATCGCGTTGCCGCTGCCGGTCTGGATCCTCAGCACCGCGGGACGGGCCCGATTGACCGGTGAGAGCTCCCGGATCCGCATCCGGTCCAGCACCGGCCGTTGGCTGGTCTGCCACGCCTCCTGCCTGCGCGACGCCGACGGGCGTCCCGGGATGACCGCGATGGTGATCGCACCCGCCAAACCCTCCGAGATCATGTCCCTGGTGGTCGCCGCCTACGAGTTGACCACGCGCGAAATGGAAGTCACCGAACTGATCGCCCGCGGCCTGGCCACCAGCGATATCGCCGCCCAGCTCTTCCTTTCCGCACACACCGTCCGCGACCACGTGAAGGCCGTCTTCGAGAAGGTCGGCGTCGCCAGCCGCGGCGAACTCGTCGCCAAACTTTTCACCGACCACTGCGAACCCCTCTCCGCTCGCAGCACCGTTCGTGTGCTGGACGCTGGGGCGAGGTAGACGTGCCTGAGCATCCGCCCGGTCGGCACACTCGATCGGCCGACTCGAGTCACCGGAGCAGCCCCCGGCACAGGACAGGCGGCGGCGGAAAAATTGCTCCGGTCCGACCGGCGCGCTGCGATCTTCTCGTCGCTGGTGCCCCAGGGCGTGAATGATCGAGTGGTGAAGAAGACGGCGCACCCTGGCAACGAAAGCCCTGCGGAGACCGCAGGCGGCAGCCGCCAGGAACTGGACACCATCGGAAGCTTCCGATTCTGGTTCGCCGACCACCGCTGGGAGTGGTCGGATCAGGTCGCGAACCTGCACGGGTACGCACCGGGGACGGTCGAGCCGACCACGGAACTACTGCTGGCGCACAAGCACCCGGACGACCGTGCCACGGTCGCGGAGACGCTGGCCACGGCGGTGCGGACCGGCGAGCCGTTCTGCAGCAGGCACCGCATCATCGATTTGGGCGGCCGGGTGCATCACGTGCTGGTGGTGGGGGATCGGTTGCACGACTCGACCGGCGCGACCGTGGGAACCACCGGCTACTACGTCGATCTGACCGGCCGGCTGGACGAGAACCGGCAGGAAGTGCTGAAGGAGACGCTGCCGGAGGTCGTGGCCGCGCGCGAGGTCATCGAGCAGGCCAAAGGCGTCCTGATGTTCGTCTACGGCATCAACGCCGAACAGGCGTTCGGGGTATTGCAGTGGCGCTCCCAGGAGACCAACACCAAACTGCGCGACCTGGCGGCCAAACTCGTCGCCGCGGTCGTCGCGGCGGGCGGCGGGCCGGTTCAGCAGCGCACCCGATTCGATCATCTGCTCCTGACCGTCCACGAACGACCCTGATGAATCCGCCCGGGTGATCTCCGGCGCGGAGATTCACCGGGGCATCGGCCGCCTGTCTCGCCGATCGCTCGCGGCCGGTTCACGACTCCTCGATGTCCGGCGCGGGTGCGATGGCCGCCCCGGCCGCCAGCAGTCGCTGCGCCAGCGCGCGACTGCGTCGCCCGAGCTCGGGAGGGTCGAGTACCTCGAAGTCGTGCCCCAGCAGCAGCATGTGCACGAGCACGATGTCGAGGCTGCCGTCGGCGCCGCTGAGTACTTCGCACAATCCGCTGCCGCGCGGTCGCACCGCCGCCGCCGACGCCGGGATCTGCGCGCGCACGGTGTCGGCAGAGGCGTGCACCAGGAAGCGGGCTCGATGCGGGTAGACCCGGCTGGCCACCCCTTCCTGCACGTAGGCCGCTGCCTCGGGCGCCGCACGCGGACGGAAGCGCCACGTCCGTGCGGACACCTCGGTCATCCGGTCGACGCGGAAGCTGCGCCAGTCGTCGCGATCGAGGTCGAAGGCCAGCAGGTACCAGCGGCGGTCGGAGGCGACCAGCCGGTAGGGCTCCACTCGCCGCCGCCGTACCTCGCTCCCGGCGGGGTAGTCGAAGGCCGCTTCGACCTCGTCGCGGCAGGCTCTGGCCAGGCTCATGAGCACGCCCGGGTCGACCGGGGTGCGGCCGCCACCGAAGGACTCCACCGCGCCGGAGAGTGCGTGCACTTCGTGCCGTAACCGGGTGGGCAATACCCGGTCGAGCTTGGCCAGTGCTCGGAGTGCGGCGTCACCGGCGCCCGCGACCGCGCCACCCGCGCCGGCCAGGAGCGACAACGCGGTGACGATCGCTTCCTCGTCGTCGAGGAGCAGAGGCGGAAGGTCCTGCCCCGGGCCGAGCCGATAGCCACCGCCGACGCCCTGGTCGGCATGCACCGGATAGCCGAGCGCGCGCAGGCGCTCGACATCGCGCCGGATCGTGCGCGGTGTGACGCCGAGCCGGGCGGCGAGCTCGGGGCCGGTCCAGACCTCGCGTTGCTGCAGCAGCCCGAGCAGTGTGAGCACCCGCTCGGTCGTGCCCCGCTCGTTACCGCTCGCCACCTCCATATCGCTCAGCCTGCCAGAAATAGCGGACCGATTCTGTCCGCTAGGCATGTCAAGGTGGCGGCATGGACACAGACGAACTCGACTGGAACAAGACGTTGCGCGAACAGTGGGAGTTCCACTGGAACCATCAGCTTCGACCCCGGCTGCACAACCTCACCGACGACGAATACTTCTGGGCGCCGGTGCCGGAGGCCTGGAACGTGTGGCCGCGCGGCACTTCGACTGCGCCCATGCAGGCCGGTGCGGGCGACTTCACGATCGACTACGCCTTCCCCGAGCCGGTCCCGGCGCCGTTCACCACCATCGCCTGGCGTCTCGGTCATGTCATCGTCGGTGTGCTGGCCGCGCGTAACGCGGCCCACTTCGGCGCGCCCGCCGCGTCGTACGAGACATGGGATTACGCCGGCGACGCGGCCACCGCGCTCGACCAGCTCGAGGCCCAGATCGACACCTGGCTGACCGGAGTGCGCGGTCTCGGGGAGGCCGGCCTCCGGGTCCCGATCGGCTCGAAGGAACCCTTTCCCGAGTTGCCCATGGCCGACTTGGTGCTGCACATCCACCGCGAGCTGATCCACCACCTGTCCGAGGTCTGCCTGCTGCGCGACCTCTACCTGTATACCGATTCCGGCACCGTCAGGAGACCCGTGACCACGACGCATCTCGACCCCGAGGAACTGCACCGGAACCCGGCCTTCACACAGGGCGTGATCGCACCCGCCGCTCGGACGCTCTATGTCGGCGGCCAGCTCGGCACCGACCGCACCGGGAAGCTGCTCGACGGCATCGAAGCGCAAACCGTCCAGGCGATGCGCAACGTCCTGACCGTGCTCGCCGCCGCGAACACCGGTCCCGAGCACGTCGTCAAACTCACCATCTACCTCGTCGACGGGGTCGACGCCCAGGTGGGCTACGCGGCGTCGCGTTCGGTGTGGGGCGAACACCGCACCGCCATCACCGTCGTCTCCACGGCGGGACACGCGCGCCCCGGCGCCCTGGTCGAGATCGACGCGGTAGCGATCGTCCCCGACCAGACGGCTCCCGAATCCAGTCGAAACGGCGGATAGCGACTTCCCGGACGGCGAGGTGTTTCCCTCGACGACGTGAGGGTAGGACGTGCGCGAGAGCCGACCCACGACGAAGGAGCTGCCGATGCCGCGTTCGCTTGCCGATCAGACCGAAGCGGAGTTGGGCGGCCGGCGCAGTGTGCTGAGCCTGCAGCGCCGCGATCATCGACTCCTCGATGCCTTGCTGACCCGCATCGACGCCAGTGAGGGCGACGCGCGGCGGGATGCGCTGACCGCACTGTGCCGCCTGGTCTTCCCCCATGCGTTCGCGGAGGAAGCGGTGCTATGGCCGCTGGCCCGGCGGGTCCTGGCCGACGGACAGGAACTGACGCTGCGGGTCGAGCAGGAGCATCAGGAGATCAACGAGCTGTTCAGCGAACTGGAGACGATGGACGCGGACAGCCCCGAGCAGCACGGGCTGTTCGGGAGGATCGAGGAGCTGTTGCGTCAGGACGTACGGGACGAGGAGGACGTATTGCTCCCGAAGTTGCAGGAGGCACTCGACCTACCGGCCCTGCGCCGCGTGGGGTGGGCGTGGCTGGCCGTGCGGGTCACCGCGCCCACGCGGCCGCATCCGAGCGTCGCCCGGCGGCTACCGGGTAATGCGCTGGCAGCGGTGCCTCTCTCGCCGCTGGATCGCTCGCGCGACCGGCTCGACCAGGCGGCTCGCCGAGCACCTGGGCGATGGGCGGCGGGGTGCGCGCAGGCTAGTCATGCCCTGGCGTTGGCGGCGGGGGTGGTGGAGCACCTGCCGCCGTTGCGGCGAGGTGAGCACCCCTCCACCCGCGCCTGAGTCCGATCCGGATTATGCGCACTTCTGAGGTTTGCCACACGGCGAACCGTTCTATTAGTGTGCGCGAATTCCACTGAGTCGCACAGGAATTGCTCAAAAATCCATCTTTTCTCCGGGTTTGCTCCGGATCGGCGGAGGTATCCGCCCGACGGGGAGGAGATCCCGTTCGTCGTCTTGGAGGAATGCATGTTCCGTCATACCGATTATTTGCAGTTCGACGTTCAACCCGAGAAGCCCGACCCCGTGTACGCGCGAAAGCTCCAGGAGCTCATCGGCGGGGCGTTCGGCGAGATGACCGTCACGATGCAGTACCTGTTCCAGGGCTGGAACTGCCGGATGCCCGGCAAGTACAAGGACATGATCATGGACGTCGCCACCGAGGAGATCGGGCACGTCGAGATGATCGCCACCATGGTCGCGCGCTTGCTCGAAGGAGCTCCCGCGACACGCGCCACACAGGAAGCCGCGGCCGATCCGGTAGTCGCCGCCGTGCTGGGCGGAATGGATCCGCAGCAGGCGATCGTCTCCGGCGGCGGGCCCTCGCTGTCGGACAGCAACGGTGTGCCGTGGAACGGCCGATACATCGTGGCCAGCGGCAACCTTCTGGCAGACTTCCGCGCCAACGTAGCCGCCGAGGCCCAGGGCCGCATCCAGACCGCACGCCTGTACAACATGACCGACGATTCCGGCGTCAAGGACATGCTGAAGTTCAACCTGGCCCGGGACACCTACCATCAAAATCTTTGGCTCGCGGCGATCGAGCAGCTGAAGGAGGACGGTTTGGAGGACACCATCACCCCGAACGCACTGTTCGACGAGGAGCATTCCGAGCACGCGACGAGCCTGTGGCACCTGTCCGACGGCACCCAGTCCGACCAGGGCCGCTGGGCGACGGGTGTCGCCCCGGACGGCGTACACCAGAACGGCTTCCTCGCCGACCCGCAGCCGCTGGGCGACAAGGCCTCGGCCCCGCCGCCGGACCCGAAGCTCTACGCCACCTACGACGGCTCCCAGGGCAAGCCGCGCTCGGCTGCGTTCGGCACCGAGGCGGGACTTGTCGGCAAGGTCAAGGACGCGCTGGACCCGAACAAGCCCTGATCGGCAGCCGGCGCCACTCTCGTTCGACGCGAGCGAGGTCGGCGCCGGCGCGGGCGGGTGCCGCAGCCCGCGACGTTGCGCGCGCTTCGATACGTTCGCCGTCGGTCGTGGCCCGTCGGTTCAGCGGTGCGCGGCGCGATGAGCGCTGCTCTGGGACGCCACGATGCGAATCAGATCGCCCAATGCGATCTCCACGTCGGTGAGATGCAGACCCCAGGTCGCGTCCGGGACGGCATACAGCTCGGGGCTGCCCGGCGCGGGAGTCGCCATCAGCGCCGTCGCGCCGCCGTCACGCACGCACTGGAGCCGGTACTTCTCGGCGGGAACCAGCCACGGGGTCGCCGCGACAACGGCGGATGGCCCCTGCCGAAGCGCCACCTCGACGCCGAGCGGGCTGGGCACCGGGTTCGCGCGGAGCAGGGTCGCCGCGGTGCGAGATTCGTTGCGGCTCAGCGAGGCCGGATTGGTACAGGCGATCTCGTAGCCCGGGCCGTACGGCCGTGGCAGCGGCTCCGGGGTCATCGGGTTGCGGCCGAATCGGCTGTCGGGCGGCGGGGTCGTGCCGAAGGTCTGCCAGGCGAGCACGCATCGCGTCTGTCCCTCGCTGTGGCACAGCGGCAGGTACCGGAAGTCGCCGCCGACGTCACCGTGTTCGGGCACCACCACGTTGCCGCCCAGCAGGATCGCCGACAGGATCCGGTCGCGTACCGCCTGCTGCGGTTCGATCTCCTCCCTGATCAGCTGGCGCAGCATGCGCGCCCCTTGCGAATGCCCGATCAGCACGACCGGCCTTGCGCTTTCGCGCTCTGCGAGGAACTGCCGCCATGCCCGCAGGACGTCGTCGTAGGCGATCCGCGCCATCTCCGCGCGTTGCTCGGGGGTGTACGTCCGCTCCGTGGCCAACGCGGTGAGCGTCCGCTGCCGGTACACCGGCGCGAACACCTGACAGACCTGGGAGAATCGGGCCGCCTGTTGCTCGGCGACCGCCCGAACCTCCGGCGTCACGGCGGTATCGGAGTTGGGCGTCGGCTCCGATGACACCGTCGGATACACGTAGAAGCAGTCCACCCCCGAATCACCGGCAGGGGCGGGGTCCTCGCGCAGATCGGGTTGTCCCGCCTGCCGAACCGTCGTCGCCGAACTCCCTCGGCATGGATCATCCGCCCGATCCGGCCTGCACAACCACACGACACCGGCGTCATCGGCGGCGTCCGCCGCCGCGCTCACCGACGACCCCGCCACCAGTCCGACTCCGCATACGACGGCCGCGACCGCCCGCTGCCACCGGCTGTCCCGCATCACGCACACCTCACTGCTTCCGCGCCGGACCACGAGTGCCGGCCTTGCCACACCCGAACGGTGTTTCGGCGCTTTCGTCGGCGTCAGCCTAGCGGCGATCGCACGGGCCTGGACCTCGATCGCTCGTGCACGGTGTACCGCAGCCTCACGGCGCTCGAGGGAGGTCGAGGCTACGCGGCGAAATCCGGCTCGGCCAGCGGACACCGGTGGCGAGTTTCAGCCTGCCCCGGCGGCGTACAGGGGCTCGCGGTGCAGGACCAGCTTGGTGGTGTGCGCCGTGTAGGCATCGGGGGCGTCTTCCCAGTCGGCGGTGACGGTGGTGACTGTTTCAGCGGAAAAATTTGTCGCGCGACGAAATCCAGCACGTCGGGCAGGATCGACCGGACATTCGACACGCCGATCTTCAGCGTGGCGTCGTTGGCGTACATGTGCATCAGCGGAACTCTGGTTCCGGCTCGCAGGTAGTACCCGACGGGTTGGCAGATGCCGCCCGGTGCGAGCGAGCGCAGCGCCAGCTCGACCCCGATGGCGGAAGAGGTGCCCTCCACGGCGATGTCGTAGTCGGTGCGCGGGATGTCGGCGGGCCGCAGCTTGCCTTTGGACGCCGTGAAATGTGCTTGGGCACCGAGCTTTTCGGCGATATCGAGTCGCTCGGGGCGGTGATCGACGTAGTCGACGACCTCCGCACCGTGCCGGACCGTCAATCCGGCCGCGTACAGGCCGATGCTCTGTGCTCGGCGACGCACTCGTGGCCGATGCCGAACGGTCCCCGGAACGGGACGGGTCCGCAGATGCCGGCCACGATCGGATCTATCAATCCGGTTCGCATACCGAGTTGCATCGCCCGCGAGACGTGCCGGTGGATCGGCATGGTGTCCCCATCGCAACGTCCTGCGACGAAGGGGCGAACGAGTGCGTCGCGCGCATCGCGCAACACCGGCGTGGGCCGTTCCCGCCACTCCACACGTCCGGGGCGGAGGAATTGCAGCTCACGCATTCGCGCGCTGCTCCTGTGCGAGCGCGGCCAGTTCCTGGAACTTCACCACGTTGCCCGCCGCCCCCCAGGTGCCCTCGGGCTGCTCGTGGATCAGTACCCACACACGCAGGGCATCGCCCTCGGCGAGACCTGCCGCGACGAGCACTTGCTCGGTGACTTCCTCGATGAGTCCCGCTTTGCGGCGGTCGGACAGCGCGCCTGCCGGGACGGTTACGTCGATCCGGAAACGAGGCAGGTCGTCTCCGAGCGCCGCGAACCCGCCGTCGGCGACCTCTTCGAGACGGCACCAGGCCTGGGCGCGGAAGAAGGGGTTGTCCGGTGCGCCTTCCCACTTCAGCAGGGTTTCGGGCAGGGACTTCAGCAACCCTGAGCGCGCCTCCGCGGAGAGGGTCCCGGACGGCAGCGTGAGCTGGATCATCGGCATTGTTGTGCGCTCCTTCGGTATGTCGGCTCAGCGCTATAACGCTCGTTATAGAGCGTGACGCTACTCTATGACGCTCGTTATGGACAAGGGCAAGCCGGGTCACGGCCGGGCGGCGGGGTTTCGGCGGCGGCGCGGACCGTCGCGTTTGCGCGAGTGGCCGTGTTTCGTCGGTCCAGGGGGACGTAGGTTGCCCGAGGGGAGTCGAGGCAGCCCGGTGTGGAGGCGGGTGTCTCGGGGGCTGTGTGGCTGGCTGCTGTCCACCGGCTGCCCCTTCGGCGCGGCTCGGCTGTAGGAGCAAGATTGAGAATCACCATCAACATGACTGCTGTATCGGGCTGCTGATGTGTGCCTATTTCCTGCTCATATCCTGCACTTCAGGGCGTATTCGCCCGAAAGCCTTCCGTTCCTATGAGAATAATGACTAACATAGCTGCTCGGGTCCCGTTGGCCGATCCGGATGGCCGGACACCTGCCTCCGGCAGATGTCCCGGTCCCGTGCGCGCGGCGCGGATCGAAGCGAAAGGATGCATCGACGCATGCTCAAGAGACTCGACCGAATACTCGGTTACGAGATGAAGGTCTCCGAGTTCCTCGGCACCCTCATCATCATCGGCGTTCCCTACGGGGCGGCCGGGGTGATCTGGACGCTCACCCACACCGGTCATCTGCGCGATATGCACGGCATCGACCTGGTGATGTCGTTCCTGGGGTCCATCGTGTGCTGGCCGGTGCTCACGTTCTCGAATGTGTGCATGACCTGATGATGGCTTTGGTGTGGCTCATCGATGTTCTCGTGATCGTGGTGAAGATCCTCGGTGGGCGGATGAAGGTTCATCCCGTTCTTCGTGCCGGGGTGTGGGTGGCCGTGCTGAGCCTCTTGCTGGCCGGCTGTGCGGTGCTCGTCGCACTGGCGGTGTTGCTGCAACGGTGGTTGGAAGGCCTCACCTAGCGTCCTCTGCCGGCTGGCTGATCGACATCATAAGAGGGGAATGTGCGGTCACTTACCGATTCATCAACCGTCTCACGCAGGCGCGTTGGCACTTGAGTCTGGTGCAAGATTGCAGATCAGAGCGGTGTAATTCGGCGAGATGAGGTGAGCCGAACGACGGGCGGCGGTCTTGCATCACAAATAAATAGTCAATCACTTGTCTCTTGTATGACGTCTGTGCGGTGTGCAACACTTCACACGCTCCGCGCCCTCGAAGGGGCGGCCGCTGGTGCGGCGGACGAGAAATCGAAAGGAACGGCCACCAGTGACTGCCTCGCTGCGATCGCCAGCCGACAAGCAACCGCCACTGGAACCGGGCGAGATCGAGAAGATGGTCGCCGGCGCATCGGGATTGTGGCGACGCCACCCCCAGCGCTCGCTGGAAACGCTGGGCCGTCAAGTCACTTTGGGCCGCGAAGCGATTGTCCAACTGTTCGTTTCGCTGGTCCGGGGACGATTTCCCTACCAGGAGTTCATCAAACAGTGTGCCTTCATGGCCAGTGTGTCGGCCGCGCCGACAGTGTTCGTGGCCATTCCGATCGCCGTCGTGGTGTCCATCCAGGTCGGCGCTCTCGTGAACCAAGTGGGCGCCACGACATTCATCGGGGCGGTCGCGGGATTGGGCATCATCCGTCAAGGCGCGCCATTGGTGTCGGCATTGATGGTCGCCGGTGCGGTCGGCTCGGCCATCTGTGCCGATCTGGGATCGCGAACCATCCGGGAAGAAATCGACGCCATGATGGTGATGGGCGTCGACCCGGTACGTCGCCTGGTCGCGCCCCGTCTCGCGGCGGCGGTATTGGTGAGCGTCTTGCTCTGCGGGTTCGTCGTGTTCGTCGGATTCGCGACCGCCTACATGTTCAATGTGTACGCCCAGTCCGGCACGCCGGGCTCGTTCATCAGCTCGTTCGCCTCCTTCGCCGTGGCCGACGACTTGATCATCGCCCTGGTGAAAGCCGCCATCTTCGGGGTGCTGACCGCGGTGATCGCCTGTGACATCGGTTTGCACGCGCATGGTGGCCCAGGTGGGGTCGCCAACGCGGTGAACTCGGCGGTGGTCAGCTCCGCGCTGATGTTGTTCGCCACCAACATCATCCTGACCCAGCTGTACAACACGTTGTTCCCGGCCAAGGTGGTGTGAGGATGGCGAGCAGCTACACACCCCCGGCGCTGAAGCCGCTGCGCGCCGTCGGGCAGGCCGCGTTGGCACCGGTACACGCCAACCAACGCGTGGGGCACCAGGCCATCACATTCTTCCAGGCACTCGCCGCCATCCCGTTCGTCCTGCGCCACTACCGCCGTGAGGTCGCGCGGCTGACGGCCGACATCGGCTGGGGCAATGGTTCGCTCATCGTGGGTGGCGGCACGATCGGCGTCGTCGTGATCTTGTGCGCGTTCGGCGGCATCATCGTCGGCATGGAGTCGTTCACGGCGTTGAACCTCCTTACCATGTCGCCGCTCACCGGCGCGATCTCCGGCTTCGCCACCACCAGGGAACTCGCGCCGATTCTGGCGACCCTGGCTTTCGCGATTCAAGCGGGATGCAGATTCACCGCTCAACTCGGCTCCATGCGGATATCCGAGGAAATCGATGCGCTGGAGTCCATCGCCATTCGCCCGCTTCCGTATCTCATCAGCACGCGCATGATCGCCTCCACCCTGACCATCATCCCGCTGTACAGCATCGGTCTCGCGACCGCCTATCTGACCACCAAGATCACGGTGCTGTTCCTGGGCGGAACGGCGGCCGGTACCTACGATCACTACTTCTTCCAGTTCCTGATCGGCACGGACGTCTTTTTCTCACTGCTCAAAGTGGTGGTGTTCGTGATGCTGTCGACGTTCATCCAGTGCTACTACGGCTATGTCGCCACCGGTGGCCCGGAAGGTGTCGGGGTCGCGGCCGGACGTGCCATCAAGATGGTGATCGTCGTGATGGTGTTCGCCAATCTCTTTCTGACATTGACCATCTGGGGCATCGATCCCGGATTCCGGATCTCGGGGTAAGGCCGACAATGATTCTGGACCCCAGTGGCCGCGGACCGAGCGCCAAACAGTTGACCCTCGCCGGGCTGGCGGTGCTGACCACGGTCGCGGTTCTGCTGTACCTGCTGGCGCTGCGGTACACCGGCTACTTCGAGGACAAGGTGCCGGTGACCATCGTGCTCACCAGCACCGGCGACGGCTTACCCGGCCGGGCGGACGTCAAGTTCCGCGGCATGGTCGTCGGCCGGGTGGCCGCGGTGGATGTGGTGAACCGCGGTGCCGTGCAGCATGCCGACGTGGATCTGAAACCCGGCGTCGCCGAGACGATTCCGGTCAACGTGACCGCCCGGGTGATCCCGAACAATCTGTTCGGCGTCACGGCGATCGAACTCGTCGACAACGGACCGGAACCGAAGACGCTGCGCGCCGGTGCGACCATTCCGGAGGACACCGGCAGCGAGACGGTGGCGTTGCAGACCACGCTGAATGTGCTGCGCAACGTGCTCGACAACATCCAGCCCGAGAAATTGGGCCGAGTGCTGGCCACCCTCTCGGCGGCGCTGGAGCCCTCGGCGCGTGTGCCCGGCTCGACGATCGAGCGCTTGGACAACTGGATGACCGAGATAAGGGCGACGCCCGGCGTCGACGCACTGCTCGGGGATCTCGGGCGAGCGTCGATCGCGTTGAGCCAGTCGGCTCCCGAACTGGTCGGGGTGCTGTCGGAGTCGGTGACCACCGCCCGCACCCTGGCCGAACGGCGATCGGAACTCATCGACCTGCTGGCCACCGGAAACGCGACGGTCGACACGGTCAACGCGCTGTTCGCCCGTAATCCCGACGCGGGCAAGTTCCTCGTCGCCGGACTGGACGATCTGTTCGGCGGCTTGGCCAAGGACCCGGAAGCCATTCCCTACACCGCCGCGAACCTGAATGTGGCGCTGCAACGGCTGGCCACCACATTCCATTTCGGCCCGGCCAGGCAGATGGTGTGGAAGATGGATGTCTCGTTCACGCCCTTCCAGCAATACACGGCGAAGGACTGCCCGCACTACGGCGACCAGTACGGCCCCCGCTGCGGCGGCGCCACGGTTCCGGACGTGGCGCCGGAGCAGAACTATCCGCCGCAATTGGTGCCGAAGTGGCTCGATGCGGCAGGTCCCGCGCCGGTGCCTGCTTCCCCCGCTCCAATGGGCGCCATGGGTCTGGTGCTTCCCGGCCTGCCTGCGATCCCCGGCCTTCCCTTCCTTCCGGGTCTGCCGTCCATCCCCGGGCTCGCGCCGACGCCGAGCGCCGTCGCGCCGACGGAGCCCGGCACGCAGGATCCCGGCGCGACCGCGAAGCCGATCGCGCTGCGCGGATCCGATGCCGTGGCGGCGATCGTGGGAACGCGGCCGACCGTGGCGCAGTACCTGCTGCTGAGCCCGGTGCTGGCCGGCGGATCGGTCACCGTAGCCGCCGACGACGAAGGGCCGGGTAAATGAAATCAGCCAAGGCGCTGGCGGGATTCAGTGTGTTCGCGGTGGTGGCCGTCGCGCTCACCTGCACCATCTGGTCCACCTTGCAGCGGTCGGTCGCCGGCGACACCCATCGCTATTCGGCGATCTTCTCCGACGTGCTGGGGCTGCGCGTCGGGGACGACGTGCGCATGGCGGGCGTGCGGATCGGCCGCGTGGACAAGATCGATTTCGCCGACGGCTACCGCGCCCAGGTCGACTTCCGGATCGATGACCGCCAGCATCTCACCACCACGACGAAGGCGCTGGTGCGCTACCAGAACCTGATCGGGCAGCGCTACATCGCCCTGGCGCCGGGCAAGGAAGCGGGCGCCGTGATGGCGCCCGGGGCGCTGATTCCGGTGGAACGAACCGAGCCGTCGTTCGACGTGTCCGCACTCCTGTCGGGATTCGAACCGTTGTTCAGCGTGCTGCAGCCCGACCAGGTCAACTCCTTGTCCGAAACGCTGATCCAAGCCCTCCAGGGCAATCAGGTGTCGCTCGGCAACCTCATCGTGCAAGCATCCCAGCTCGCGGGCACCTTCGGGCAGCGCGACGAGATACTGGGGGAAGTCCTGGGCAATCTGAGCTCGGTGATCAGTGGTCTGGCCCATCGCAGCGGCGAGCTCGAGACACTGCTCACGCAGGCCAGGGCGCTGGTGGAGGCCCTCTACTCACAAGGAGAGAGTCTGAAGCACTCGGTCGACCGGGTAGCTCACACGACCGATTCGCTGACCGGGCTGATCATGCAGGTCAAGCCCGGGCTGGCGAAGGCGCAGAACGACGCCACCACGGGTGTCGCGTTGCTACTGCTCAACGGCGCCTCGCTGGACCGGGCCGCGGTCGAACTGCCCGCCGTCCTCAACGGCGTCGCCCGCTTCACCAGCAACGGCGCCTACGGAAACGCCTACCTGTGCAGCCTGGACGTGTCGTTGTGGGGTGTGCTGTTGCCTCCTGGGCTGTTCTCCCAAGTGGGCGGCAACTCGCATTCGGAGGTGTGCCGATGATCAAAAGTATTCCGGCGCTGGGATTCCTGCGGAATCGGTATCTGCGGCTCGGCTTGATCGCGGCGGCCACGGTGGCGGCGCTGTTGATCGGATCGAGCGTATTGACCCAAGCCCGATTGGGAGACAAGACGATTCACGCCGAGTTCGCCCAGGCTGCCGGTCTGCGTCCCGGTGCGACGGTCGACGTATCCGGAATAGAGGTCGGCGAGGTGCGCTCCGTTCGCCTCGATGGCACCAAGGTCCTGGTGGATCTGAAGGTCCGCCGCGATCTTCGGTTGGGGCCGGATGCGCGCGCGGCCATCAAGATGTCGACGATCCTCGGCCGGCTGCACGTCGACCTGGTGCCGGGAGATGGAAAGGGTCTGCCGGGCAACCGCATACGGATCGAGAACACCTCGGTGCCCTACAACCTGAGCAAGGTGATCCAGGACCCGAAATACAAGAACTCCTTCGAGCGCATCGAGCGCATCGATCCGCAGAAGCTTCGGCAAGCGCTGGATCTGGTCGACCAGCAGATGGGGCAATCCCCACAGCTGGCGGTCCAGGCGCTCGACAGTATCGGTGCACTCGCCAAGGTCGTCAGCGATCGGCGTGACGAGGTGGATTCGCTGCTGAAGAGCATGGATCAGGTGTCCCAGCTCGTCTCGGACAACCAGAACAGCGTGCTGCTGTTGCTGACCCGCGGAGAAGCGATCGGCGACGCCGTCCGGCAGCGGCAGGATCTGCTGAAGCAATTGCTCGACAACGTCGCGGCACTGTCGAGATTGCTGCAGCAGATGGGTCTGGAGAACAACGGACAGCTCGCGCCCCTGATCCACGATCTGAACACCATGTCGGAGGGGCTGGAGAAGAACCGCGACAATCTGGACCGCCTCTACGAGAACATGCCCATCGCTTTGCGTCAGTTCAACAACGCCGTCGGCAACGGGCCCTACGGAGACGTGTGGGCGCCATGGTTCTTCCCGGACAACTGGTTGTGTTTCGCTCGAGCCGTACAGGGGTGCAACTGATGAGAACACGACGATTCGCCCGAATCGGTGGGCTGATCGTGGCCGCGCTGGCCACCGCGAGTTGCGCGCTCGTCCCGGACAGCCTGTCCTCGCTGCCGAGGCAGTACCTCGGCGAGCACGTGCGCATCAGCGCCGATTTCGAGAATGTCGCCGGGCTCTACGCGGGCAACGAGGTCGCGGTACTGGGAGTTCCGGTCGGCCGGGTCGACACCGTGGCGGCCAAGGGCAGCTACGTCCAGGTCACCATGAGCTTGGAGAAGGGAACGAAGATCCCGGCCGATGCCATCGCAGCCCTGGTGTCGCCGCAGCTGATCACCAACCGCCACGTCGAACTCGCGCCCGCCTACGGCGGCGACGGACCGATCCTGGCCGACGGAGCGCACATCCCGCTGGCCAGGACCCGGACACCGGTCGAGCTCGACCGCATCCTGCAGAACTTCGACCAGCTCGGCGCCGCCCTGAAAGGCGACAACGACAGCGGCCCCATGGCCAGCCGGGTCCTGTTCCCGCTCCTGGACGGCAATGGCGACCGCCTGCGCGAGACGTTGGACGCACTGTCCTCGGCCTTCGAGGTGACCTTCGCGAACAAGGATCAGATCTCGAACACGATCATCAAGCTGAACGAGATCACCCAGATCATCGCCCAGAACGACCAGACCGTGCGCGATTTCAGCGGCCGCCTCACCGAGTTGGTGCAGCTGATGGGTGACCAGGCGCCCGGCCTGCAGGCGGTACTGCAGCAGCTGGACCAGTTCGTCACCAACACCGGCACGCTGGTCGGCGAGAACTCCGATCAGCTCGCCGGTGCGCTGGAGCGATTCACGACGATTACCGAGCAGATGCGTGCCAACGCCCGCGGACTCACCGAGATCGTCGACGTCGGACCACTGCTGTTCGAGAACCTGTCCAACTCCGTCAGCCGGGAGCACGAAGCGCTGCGCCTGCACGCGCTGACCGACAAGGTTCTGCTCGACAATGAAGTCGTGTCGCAGTTCTGCGAACGGATCCAGCTGCGCCTCGACGGTTGCCGTACCGGGAAGATCCAGGACTTCGGGCCCGACTTCGGGCTCACCGCAGCACTTCTGGGGATCACGAAATGATCGGAACGAATGGGCTTCGACGCACCGCGATGGCCGCCGCGCTGGTCGCGACGGTGAGCACCGCGACCGGTTGCACCGTGACGGTGTCCGATCTGCCGATGCCGAAACCCGGTATCGGAGCGCCGGGCTACACGATTCGCGCGGCGTTCCGTGACGCGCTCAATCTGCCCGATCACGCGCACGTGAAGATCGGTGGGACCGATGTCGGAGTCGTCACCGCGATCAGCACGACCAACTTCATCGCGGAGGTGGAAATGCTGATCAGGGAGGATATTCAGCTCCCACGGGGTACCACCGCCGAACTGCGTCAGGCGACGCCGCTCGGAGACATCTTCGTCGCGATGACATTGCCCGCGGCGCCGGCGGGGAGTGAGAATCTGCGCGCCGGTGACATCATCGGCACGGAGCACACCTCGGCCGCCGCGTCCGTCGAGCAACTGATGATGTCGGTCTCGATGCTCATCAACGGCGGCGGCATCAATCAGGCCGCGAAGATCACCTCCGAGATGGATTCGATGTTCGCCGGTCGCGCCACGGAGTTGGCGCACTTGATCAGCGAGATGACGGCCGTCATCGCCGCGCTGAACCAGCGAACCGGAGACATCGACAACACCCTGACCGGCCTCAACGTGCTGACCGGGGAATTGGCCGGACGGAAAGCCGAGCTGGGCGATGCCGCCGACACGTTCCCGGCGCTGTTGGCCCTTTTCGCCGAGAACAACCAGTCCATCGTCGACCTGCTCGACAAAGTGTCGACGACGATGACCGCGCTCGGTGACTTCACCGAGACGACCGGACCTCGAGCCGTCAGCCTCTTCGACAGCATCCAGCGATTGATGGCGGGCTTCACCCAGATGGGTGACGACCTGGGTGGAACATTGAACGGCCTGCACACCCTGTATCCGTCGTTGATGGCGAGCCTGGATGGTCCCGCCTTGGCGGTCGCCGCGACGGTGTCGTATCTCAGTGTCGGCGCCTTGACCGATCCCAGCGGCAGCAGATTGCCCGAACTCGGCGACGTGCCGGCGTTCATCGGCAGCCTGGCGCAGGTCATCGAGAAGGTGATCGGGCGGGTCACCAGTCCTCCGCAGCATCCGGAGCAAGGGGGAGACCGATGAATCCTCCCTTGTGGCAATGGCTCGTACGGCAACGCATCGTGCTCGCCAACGTGGGATTGGTCGTGGTGCTGGTTCTGGGCGCGGTCTATCTCGGCGCCGAAGTCCTGCGGATCAACCCGCTGCCCAGTACCTATTCGGTGACAGTGGAACTCCAGTCGTCGGGTGGGCTGTCGGCAGGCAACGACGTCACCTTCCGCGGTACCAGGGTGGGGAAGGTCCGCGAGGTGAAAGTCGCGGGCAGCGGCATCGCGGCCGTCGCCGAGATCGACTCCTCGGCGAAGATCCCGGTGGGCGGCACGGTCGCCGTCGGCCGGCTGTCGGCAGCGGGCGAGCAGTACCTGGATTTCCGTCCGGATTCCGATACCGGTCCCTACCTCACCGACGGGGCGTTGGTGGAACGGTCCCAAACGACCGTCCCGGTGACGGTGCAGTCGGTGCTGACCAATCTCAGCGGCTTCATCGGGGGATTGAACCCGGAGCGGCTGACCATCATCGTCGACGAACTCGACAAGGCGCTGGCCGGCGGCCCCGACCAGTTGCGGAACATGGTGTCGGGCATCAGCCGTGCCATGGCCGGGTTGACCGATCTGCTTCCGCAGACACGGCAACTGATCGAGAACCTCGAGGTGATCGCGGAGACGACCTCGCATGCACAACCGGATCTCGCGACACTCACGCGCACGGGTGGTGTGCTGTTCGAGCAGCTGACCGCGGCGGACCAGGAAGTACGTCACCTCCTGGACGAGGGGCCGGTCCAGTTGCGCACCCTCGGCGGTTTCGTGTCCCGCACCCAGGACCCGCTCACCGATCTGATCACGAACTTCGTCGCGATCACCAAGGCCGCCAAGCTGCGCGCCCCGGCCATCTCGGCCCTGTTCCCGGCACTGCGGGTCGGCTCGGAGGCGCTGGGCATACCCGCCCACGACAACGCCTTCCACACGCTGGTCGACATCTGGCCGCGCCCCACGTGCGAGTACGACACCATTCCCGTCGTGCCCACGGACAAGATGACCGACACCCGGATCCGGCTCTACAACTACTGCGTCACCAGCGATCCCGCCCTGCAGGTGCGCGGTTCGGCGAATGCGCCACGTCCCGACATCCCGGACAACGGGTCGACCCGACCGCCGGGCGTCACCGGCGACGAGTTGTCGCGCCCGGTCCCCGGCAACTAGGAGATTCCGATGAAGAGTGAAGACGTCGAGCCGACCGCCGAAGCCGAGTCGCCCGCGACGCAGTCGGAAGAGCGCGCTGTCGAGCCGGTACAAGCCGGCTCCGAGGACACGACGGCTGTGCGGGTGGACGGCGGCGCGGAGTCCGATGCGAGCCTCGCGGCGTCCGCCGGCCGGTGGGATCGACTGCGCCGCCTGCCGATCGGGCGTCCCGGGCCGATCGCACTGCGCTCGGCTGCCGCGATCCTCGTGGGTGTGTCGGTGGCCTCCGCCGGTTACTGGTACGTCCAGAACGACAACAGCAAGGACCTGCTGGCAGCGCAGGAGGACGCGCGCGCCGCGGCCTGCCGTTATGCGCCCATTCTGGCGAACTACGACTCGAAGAATCTCGACGCCTATTTCGCCGCGGTCGGCGACGGCGCCACCGGCGACTGGAAGAAACAGTTCGAGTCCACCAGCGCCGAACTGCGTGAGGTGCTCGGCCAAGGCCAGGTCACATCGGCCACGCGCGACGTGCAGTGCGCGATCCGCGCCGGGGACGAGCACTCCGCCGAAGCGATCGTGGTCATCGGCCAGACCATCACCAGTCTCGGCACCAAGGGCAAGCCCGCGCCGGGGCAGCTTTCGATGGTGATGCGCCTGGAGAAGGTCGGTGACCGGTGGTTGGTGAACAAGGTCAACTCGCCGTTGGCGTTGCCGCCGCAGTCGTGATCGCATGCCGGGCTCGGCTCTTCGCCGCGCCCGCAGCTGAGTCCCGACTATTGCCCCATCTTGGCAGACCGAAGGAACTAGCGGAAACATATGTTCTCGATAGCCTGTAAATAAGCATTTAGCATGCTATTTTGCCTTCGAAACGAGTCGGCAACGTAGTAGAATGATCAGTAACATAGTTGCCGGTTGGCCGTTCGGGCCGTCGACAGGGGAGTCCGATGCGCGCCATTGCTTTCGCGGATGGACGGTCGCGGTGGGGGCGTGTCGGGCTCGGCCGGATTCCGGCTCCGGAATCCACGGGACGTCTCGGCACGGCATCGACCGTCAGCGCTGTGCTCGGAGCGGAGTTGACCGTCTTCGAGTTCCTCGTTGCGCTCTCCGCCACCGGGCTGGTGTTCGGCGGCGTCCGGCTGATGTCGACGCGACTGATTCGCCTGGTCGCGCGACGTGTGAACGCAGATGGAAGGACATCCCGATGACCGCAGTCGCTCATCAATCCGATCGAGACCACGGTGTGCCGCTGACCAAGGACCGCACCCGGATCGGTATCAGCGTTACGCATCAACCGTTCACCAAACGGCCCATCAAGCTCACCGACGCTCTGGACTTCTGGTCCTTCGCCGGTGCCGCGGCGAACGTCGTCATGCAGATGGCCCGGCCGGGTGTCGGCTACGGCGTGGCCGAGAGCAAAGTCGAATCCGGGTCGCTGATGAAGCATCCGTGGAAACGCGCGCGTACGACGACGCAATATCTCGCGGTCGCCATCCTCGGCACCGAGGAAGAGCGCAACGCCTATCGCGAAGCGGTGAATGTGGCGCACCGGCAGGTGCATTCGGCTCCGGGTGCCGCGGTGAAGTACAACGCCTTCGACCGCAACCTTCAATTGTGGGTGGCCGCTTGTCTTTACATCGGCTTCGAGGACACTTACCAGCTGTTGCACGGAAGAATGAACGACGAGCAGGCCGAAGCGTTCTATGCCTCGTCCTCCACCCTGGGCACCACCCTGCAGGTAACGGAGGACATGTGGCCCGCCACCAGAGCCGCATTCGACGAATATTGGAACACCGCGTGCGAGCAAGTCGTGCTGGACGACTATGTCCGGGGCTATCTCGGGAACTTGCTCGAGCTTCGTATGATCCACTGGTCTCTGCGGCTGCCTTTCCGGAGCCTGCTCCGGTTTCTCACCATCGGATTCCTCGCCCCGATCTTCCGGGAACAACTGCGCGTGGAATGGACCGCCGCCGACCAGCGGCGCTTCGAGAACCTGTTCGTGTTCGTCTCCTTCGTCAACCGTTTCATTCCGCGCTTCATCCGCCATGGGGGATCACACGGGCTGATGGTCGACCTGCGACGGCGCATCCGCAAGCAGAAGAACCTCATCTGAGGTCGTCCGCCGGGCGGTGTCGGTTCTCGCGACGGTCGAGACAAGTCGCTCGCTAAACGATTCGGCCGCTGCGGGACTCGGATTTGGCGATCCCGCACGCTACCCGGTACATTCGACAGGTCAAAGCTACCGAGCGATCGGTGGATAGGCACGAATACCCCCGAGCGAGCCCCGAACCGATGCAGACCGGTGCGGGGCTCGGTTGGTTTGCGTGGTCTTTCGAGCAATCCGGCCGCCGCACGCTCGAGCGACGGCCTGCTCCGGTACCGCCGGCGGAAGCCGAACAAATCAGTCCCGCGGTTCTTGCGCCTCATCGGTGGTCAGTTCCGGGGCTATCTCCCGGGTCGCCATTCCACCGTGTCGGTTCTGATCGGTCGGGCCCGGCCTGCCTCCCTTGGGCTCGCCGCTGTTCTGGTCCTTCTTCTCTTTCTCGCGTGCCATGACAAACCTCTTTCCGTGTCGCTTCGATCTACCCGCCCCGGCTCAGTTCAATCGGCGGGGTGGAATGGCCGGTGTAATCACCTCAACGGTGGCCTTGGATCGGGCGTTCGTGCACGGTGAGCAGCACGTGGTCGAAGCGGGTACGCGTCTGCACCCCGGCGCCACCGAAATCGGTCAGCGCGGCCACCAGTTGCTCGGCCAGAACGCGCAACTTCGTGTTCGTCTCCTGCGATCGCCAGGTCAGCACGCGGAACGCCTGATCGGCCGAGATCCCGTACACCAGCATCAAGGCTCCCTTGACCTGCTCGATCACTTCGCGGGCGGCCACCATTTCCGGCAGTGTCCCGTCGATGATTTCCTGGCGTTCCTCGTCGACGGTGTCGGTGACATCGATATAGAACCCCGCCGTGCCGACCACCGCACCGGTGGAATCATGCATCCGATCTCCCACCACCAGTACGTGGTGCACGATCCCCGCGGTATCGATGATGCGGTGGCGGCCGCTGAACGGCTGCCCGGTTCGCACCGCCGTCGCCAGGGTGTCGGCGACCTCGGCGCGGTCGTCGGGATGTTTGTGTGCCAAGAGCAATTCCGTCGTCGGTGTCACCTCACCCGGCGCGTAACCATGCAAGGCCGCGACCTCATCCGACCATGCCCAGCGTTGATCGGCGAACCAGAATTGGAAGCTGCCCGTCCGCTTCGAGATCGGGACCGTCGGCGCCGGTCCAGATGGCGCGTTGTTCGTCACCGAACCGGTTTTCCCCGGTGCGGATTCGGTATGCGCCACGACCGGTCCACCGGCGCGTGAACCGCCTCACGAGCCACGCACTCGCAGTGCGGGACAGAGCACGCCCTCCTCGGGTGTGGCTGGCGGTGATGGTGCTGTATCCCGTGTTGAACGTGTACCCGCAGGAACTGATCCTCCGATCGTTCCTGTTCCATCGGTACGCGCCTGTCTTCGGCGAGGGAGCCGGGTTGGTGCTGGCCAGCGCGGCCGCGTTCGGCTTCGTGCACAGGCGGCTCCCCTTCGCGCGATCGCCGCGCCGCCGGTGTGAGGATCAGCGGGACATGGCGCCATCGCCGGGAGCATCAACGCCGGTAACGCGGGTATCCGCCGCTCTGTGGTGGATTCTTTGCGACGGGCGGTCAGCACGCCTCTGCTGTTCTTCTTCATCCTCGGTGACATCCTGGGGGCGGGCGTCTACGTGCTGGTCGGGGCCATCGCGCGGGAGTCGGGCGGCGCGATCTGGTTGCCGCTGCTGGTGGCGCTCGGTCTCGCCTGCCTCACCGCCGGTTCCTATGCCGAGTTGGCGACCAAGTACCCGAAGGCGGGCGGCTCGGCCCATTACGCGAGCCGTGCGCTCGGGCCCGCGGCCGGGTCGCTGGTCGGATTCTGCATGCTCGCCGCGGGTGTCGTGTCGGTGGCGGCGCTGAGCAGAGCGTTCGCCGCGGATTATCTCGGCGCGTTGGTGACTCTGCCCACCGCGCTGGTCGTGGTGGTGTTCCTCGCCGCGTTGGCGTTGCTCAACGTCTCCGGGATCAAGGAGTCGCTGGGCGCCAACGTGGCTGCGACGCTGGTCGAACTCGGTGGGCTCGTCATGGTCGTCGGGCTCGGCGCGTGGGTGATGATTCGGGGGGATGCCGATCCGGGCCGGCTCACCGCGGTGGGGACAGCGGAGCAGGGCGTGGTCGGCGCGACCCTCGCGGGCGCCGTCCTGGCCTTCTACTCGTTCGTCGGGTTCGAGACGTCGGTGAATCTGGCGGAGGAAGTCGCCGACCCGCGCAAGTCCTATCCGCGCGCGCTCTTCGGCGCGTTGCTCACCGCCGGTGGCGTGTACTTGCTGATCGGGGTGGTGGCCGGTGCGGCGGTACCCACCGACCGGCTGGCGGACTCGAGCGGTCCGCTCCTCGAGGTGGTGCGCCTGGCCGGAGGCGTACCGGACAAGTTGTTCGCGGTGGTCGCCTTGGTGGCCGTGGCGAACGGCGCCCTGCTGACCGGCATCATGTCCTCGCGATTGGCCTATGGCATGGCTCGCGAGGGTCTGCTTCCGCGGGCATTGGGCCGGATCTTGCCGGGCCGCCGGACGCCGTGGGTGGCGATCGGTGTCACGACGGCGGTGTCGTTGCTGCTCGCATTGACCGGGGAGGTGGCCTCGCTCGCGGAGACGCTGGTGTTGTTGTTGCTGGTCGTCTTCGCAGCGGTCAACGTGTCGGTGCTGATCCTGCGGCGCGAGAGCGACCAAGCGGAGCATTTCCGAGTGCCCGTCGTCGTGCCGTGGCTCGGGCTGGCCTCCTGTCTGTTCCTGTTCACCCGGATCGATGGTGCGGTGTGGTTACGGGGTTCCATCCTGATCGGCATCGGAGTGCTGTTCGCGGCCGTGAACGCGATCCGGATCCACCGGTCCGAACCGGACGGTCGTGGTGTCTTCCCGGCCCGGCGCGGAGCATGACGATTCGACTGCGATTCGCGCGGACACGATCAGGTCCTTGCACCTGCATGAGTCCGGTGGTACACAAAATCTATGAGTTCCCGAATAGATTTTCCTCGAGCCGCAACCGGTAGCCGAGTGTAAGACCCGGACACCGTCGCCATGGCGCCGCAGCGCCGATCGCAAAGACGGAGATCGAATCGAAATCCCCGCAACTCGCACCTGTCCCGGAGGTTCCCACGCAATGACCTATTCAGCGCACGGCGGCTCCTTGCTCGGCAGCGGAGTCCACGGATACACCCCACGGCGAGACAACCCACCCCCGGCGGCGCGTCGCGTTCCCGCGGTCCCGGACCGTCCCAGCGAATGGCAGCCCGGGATGCTGTGGTGGGATGCGAGCACAGTGCTGGCGACCTATCCGCAGCCGGAGGCATCCGGACACTGGACTACCGTGCCGCACCTGGTGTTACCGGTCGACCACGGGCGCCTGGCCTTCCGGATCTCGTCGCATTCGAGCGAGGCCCGGTACCTGGCCCGCGACCGCCGGGTCATCGTGCAGGCGGGGGACCGGCACGGTGCGCCGGCACTCGGGTCGCGCCAGCACCAAGGTATGGCCGAATTGCTCCGGACCGGACCATTGTTCGACCAGGTGCGGGCCGGTATGGACACCAAATACGGAAGACGGGTCGGCTTGGCGCGCCTCGCGCACAGACTGGCGATGGGCGCGGCGCCGTACGGAGACATCGTGGTCGTGGTCACGCTGTGGGAGAACCGGCTCCCCGGTCTGTGACCGCGCCCGACCACCGGTGACAACGCGTGATGCCGAGTTCGCCCGCCGCGCCGGATCGCCGCTGCCGAGGCGGTGAGGATTTCGCCGCGCGAAAGCCCGGGCAGCCCGGACGTCGATCGGTGCGCGGCCACGGTCCGTAGCGCTCGACGACGGATTCTTCCCGGACTGGACACGTGCACGGAGTGCTGTCCATACGATGAGGGCGACGTGTCGCGGAAGGCGTGGCGCGCCGTTGGCCGACGGAGGTCGAAGTGAAGGTCCATCTACAGGTCACCGGAGCGCCACGGCAGGCCGCGACCGACGCGCGGGAGCTGGCCGAGACCGGCGCCGACGGCCTGTTCACGTTCGAGGGCCCGCACGACGTGTTCTTCCCGCTCGTCGTCGCGGCCGGGGCGACGTCGCTGGAGCTGATGACGAACGTAGCGATCGCCGGGCCGCGCAGCCCGATGCATCTGGCGCACGCGGCCTACGACCTGCAGGTCTACAGTGAAGGCCGGTTTCGGCTCGGGCTCGGCTCGCAGATCCGCGCCCACATCGAGAAGCGCTACGGCAGCAGTTGGGGCGCGCCCGCGGAACGTACCGCGGAGAGCGTGGCGGCGGTGCGGGCGATCTTCGCCGCGTGGGAAGGCCGGGCGCCGTTGAACTTCCGCGGCAAGTACTACACGCACACTTTGCTGCCGCCCACCTTCGATCCCGGACCGAACCCGTTCGGCCCGCCGCCGGTGCTGATGGGCGCACTCGGGCCGGTGATGACCCGCAAGGCCGCCGAAGTCGCCGACGGGTTGCTGGTGATGCCGTTCAACAGCGAGCGCCACTTCAGAGAGCGCACCCTGCCCGCCGTCGCCGAGGGCCTGCGCCGGTCCGGCCGGACCCAGGACGGCTTCCCGGTGATCGCCCAGGTGATGGTCGCACTCGGACGCACGCAGGAAGCTCTGACCGCCGCGCTGGACGGGGTGGGCTCGCTTATCGCGTTCTACGGCTCCACGCCCGCCTATCGTCCCGTGCTCGAGGTCGAGGGCTGGGCGCCGTTGCACTCCCGGCTCAACGAGTTGTCCAAGACGGGCGGTTTCGCCGAGATGCGGGCGCTGGTGTCCGACGAGATGGTGCGCACGATCGGGGTGGCAGGCACACCGGAAGAGTGCGCGGCGCAGATCCGCACCCGCTTCGGCGCCGGAATCGGGGAAGTGTGCTGCTATTTCCCCGGCTACGCGCCGAACGCGGCGGATGTCGCCGACCTGGTCGAAGCCTTGCACGACGGGCAGGGGCCGTCGCGCGGGTGGGCATAGGGGTCGACGGCGGGGTCGACAACACCGGACCACCCCGGTCACCTGTTCGGCGCATGATGCGCGAAAGCATGGTGAGCTGGGCCTCGAGTCGCTTTGACTACACAGATGCCTGTCCCACCCCTTGCTCGCGGCTACGAAGACTTCGGCGGCTCGATCGGTCGCACCACGGCCGACTCGGCGCCGGATTGGCGTCATCCGCCCACCGCCCCCGAGGGTGCTCCGAACATCGTCGTGGTGCTCATCGATGACATGGGATACAGCGACATCGGCCCGTTCGGCTCCGAGATCGAGACCCCGACGCTGGACCGGTTGGCCGCGAACGGTCTTCGACTGACCAACTACCACACCACCCCACTGTGCTCGCCGTCGCGCGCGTCGCTGCTCACCGGCATCAACGCCCACCGCGCTGGGTTCGGCTTCGTCGCCAATGCCGACCCCGGCTACCCGGGACTTCGACTGGAACTGGCGGATGACGTACTGACGCTGCCGGAAATCCTGCGAAGCAACGGCTACGCCACCTACGCGGTCGGCAAATGGCACCTGGTGCGCGACGCCACGATGAATCCCGCCGCCCACCGGGATTCCTGGCCGACGCAGCGTGGCTTCGACCGGTATTACGGCTCGCTCGAGGGGCTCAACTCCTTCTACTACCCGAATCAGCTGGTCTCGGACTCCTCGGTCGTCGATATCGAGGAGTACCCGCAGGGGTATTACCTCACCGATGATCTGACCGACAAAGCCATCGCCTACGTCAAGGACCTGCGCGCGCACGACGCCGGCAAACCGTTCTTCCTGTATTTCGCCCACGTGGCCATGCACGGTCCGTTGCAGGCCAAACCCGCGGATCTGGCCAAATATCGCGGTCGCTACGCGAAGGGATGGGACGAACTGCGCAGGAGCCGGTTCGCCGCACAACTCGCCCAGGGCCTCTTTCCCGCCGGGACACAGCAGAAACCGCGCAATACCGAACCGGGATACGAAGCGGCGGAGTGGGATTCGCTGACGCCCGCGCAGCAGCGACGATTCGCCCGGTACATGGAGGTGTACGCGGGCATGGTCGACAGCATCGACCAGAGCCTCGGGCGCCTCGTCGACACGCTCGAAGAACTCGGCGAACTAGACAACACCATCGTGGTCTTCACCTCGGACAACGGCGGGACCGCCGAGGGTGGGCCGGAGGGTACCCGCACCTACTTCGCGGAGTTCGCCCACATCACCGATCCGGACTGGGTCGGCGACGTCCCGCACGATGAGGAGTTGATCGGCACCGCGAAGCTGGGCGTCCACTACCCGCGGGGATGGGGCCAGGCGTCCAATACACCGTTCCGCTTCTACAAGGGTCAGACCTTCGCCGGCGGTGTGCGCGTGCCGTTCCTGATCTCCTGGCCAGAGGGACTGCCGCGCGGCGACGATGACAACGGTATCCGGCACCAGTACACCTACGTCACCGATCTCGCGCCGACATTGCTGGAGCTGGCCGGGTTGCGGCGCCCGAGCGTGCGCAACGGCGTGCCTGCCAAGGAGTTCGACGGCGTGTCGGCCGTGGCGACGCTGCGTGACCCACAGGCGGTGTCCGGACACACCGAGCAGTACTCGGAGATGGTCGGCAACCGCGGCTTCTATCGGGACGGGTGGAAACTGCTTTCGCTCTACGAGCCGGGGACCGATATCGATGAGCCGAGGTGGCAGCTGTTCGACGTCCGCACCGATCCGACGGAACTGCACGATCTGTCCGGGCGATTCCCGGAGAAAGTCGCGGAACTGGCCGCCGCATGGGACGAATCGGCCTGGGCGAATACGGTGTTCCCGCTGCTCACACGCCACGATCTGGCTCGGCGGCGGCCGGAGGAGGAGAGATTCTCGGCCCCCGTCCGGCTGCTGCCCGGTACGCCGACCTTGGAACGGTATCGCGCACAGCGACTGATCGCCTATCGGGACTTCGTCATCGAGGCGGAACTCGCCGGCTACGCGTCCGGTGACGAAGGGGTGCTCGTCGCACACGGTGATCCGCTGGGCGGTTATGTGCTCTACGTCGAGGACGGCCGGGTGACATTCGGGGTCAACAGCTACGGCCGCTACGACAGCGTCACGACGCGACCCCTCGCGGCAGGGGCGCGGCGCATCACCGTGCGTGCCACGGTGCGACCCCGGCTGCGGTGGGATTTCACCCTCCAGATCGATGGCGTCCACGTCGCACAACTACTCGACCAGGTCCAGTTGGTCGGCATGTCGCCGTGGACCGGAATCTCCGTCGGCGTCGACGCTCGCGGTCCGGTGGCCTGGGAGCTGCGCGAACGCCGTGGCACGTTCCGCTACACCGGCGCACTGCGCGCGATCACCTACACCCCCGGTCCGATCCAGGTGCCGCGCAACACCATCGAGGCGGTCGAGCGCGAGGCGGAGTTCGTCGCTGAGTGAAGGCCGGCCGTGCATCCCCGGGGCCGAGCGAAGGCGATCCGGGAAGGCGGGTGCAGTCGGAGGGGATCGAGCGCACCCACCCTCGCGCCTCGGCGTCGGCCGAGCAGCGGGCACGGCCGACACGGGCAGCGTCGGGACTGACCGACGGAGACGAATGCGAAAACCCCCGGAAACCCCGACCCGAGACCGACCTTAACGCCGCCGGTCCGGCAATGGCATGGAAAACCGCAAATCGCCATTCCTGAAAACGATTTCAGGTGACTTCAGGCTGCCTTAAGCCGCTGCCTGCGAATGTGATCGGCATCTTCGGATCACAACTCGCATAGGAGGTTTCAGGATGAAAGCCACTGTTCGCCGCGTACTGCCCGGTCGGCGCGGGCTCCTCGCCGGCGCCGCTGTCGCCGCTCTCCTCGTCGGTGGGCCCATGGCGCTGTACGCCGCTACCGATGATCAGGCGCCCGGCCGGCACGGCGTCGCCGCCTACTTGTCCGATCACGACTGGGAACTCACCGCGGCTCCCGCGATCGGCAGGCAGCAAGCCGTCGACAAGGCGCTCGAAGCCGTGCCCGGTAGCACCGTGGTGTCCGCCGAACTCGACGCCGAAGGGGCGACGACGGTGTGGGAGGTCGAACTCCGCACGCCAGACGGCATCGAACACGAGGTGACGATCGACGCGACCAGCGGGGCCGTACTGGGCACGGTGAAACAGGACTGACGGCAGCACAGCGAAGGACAGGGCTCCCAAGACATGGTTTTGCGCAAGATCGCCACGGTATCGACGCTCGCGGTCGCGATTGCCGGCGCCTCGGCCGGACATGCACTCGCCGCACCTCATGACGCCGGTTCGGAAGTCGTCAACTACACCGCCACCAGCTCCGCCGAGAGCGTGGTCGTCCAGGTCGACTCGGGCTCGTTGCAGGCCGAGAACGGAGTATTCGCGATCGAGGCGACCGACGGCACGCTACTCGCGGGCACGCCCCTGGAGTTTCGTGTCGATGATTTCGTCTTCCCGATCGCGGCCGATATCAGCGGCCGGACCGCCACGCTCACGCCGTTGTTCGACATCGAGCACGCGGCGTACCGGCCCGTCGCCCTTCCGTTCGAGGACTCGGCGCACTGGAGGACGCCATACGAGCGCGAAGTCGCGGCTTTCACCCGGCTGAAGGACACCATCGCGTCGGGCGCCGCGATCGGCACCGTCGTCGGTGGCCTCGGTGGCGGCGTCGTCGGCTGTGTGCTCGGAGGCATCGCGGGCGCCACGGTCGCGGCCGCCACGATCGTGGGTATGTTCGGTCCGTTCATTCCGGCCGCCGCCGTCGGCTGCCTGGGCGGCATCCTGGCAGTCGGCGCACTGGGCACGCTCGCCGGTCAACTCTTCGTTACCGCGCCCGTCGCCGTCGCCGCCCTCGTCCAGTACTTCACCACGGTCAACCAGCCCTTCGTCCCGCCGGCCAAGTAGGTTCCGGCCGGACTCACTCCGGAATATCGTGCCGCGCCAGGTCGAACTGCCGGGACCTGGCGCCTCGGGCTGTCTCGCCGGTCGGAGACAGGGCAGCTATGAGATATGAGCACACAACGCGCTACACCCGGCCCCGAGCACCGCGGTGACTGAATGCGATTGCGCCGTAGCCGACCGTATGACGGCGGAGTCGAACGTGTCCGGCGCGGGCGCGGGTTCAGTTACCGCACCGCGCAGGGTGAACCCGTCGACGACGCGACACTGCGGCGCGCGAACCGGGCCGATTCCGCCGATGCGGAGCGGGCGATCATCGACAGCGCCGTCATACGCCTGCTCCGTCGGATGCGGTGACACCGAGCCCTAGTAGCCGCTGACCTCGGCGAAGATTTGTCGCCGATCAGAATCGCGCGGGCGTGGGGGAGCGCGGGAGGAGTCGGTAGATCGACGGGCGCACCTGGGTGAGGCTTGCCACGAAGTAGGCGTGAGCACTGCGACGATGCTCGTGCTGCTGACGATCGAGAACACCGCGCGCCCCGCGCCCAGCAACCCGGTGGCCGATCCGGAGGGGTCCGATTCGAGCGTTTGCTGCAACCGCTGTCGCGGGCGGAATCGCTAGTCGAGGGTTGGGATGAGGGGGGCAACGGTCGGCGCAGTCGGCGAACACCGTGCATCTTCGATGCCGCGACCGGCAATGGATCTCGCGCAACGGCGACACCAGGCACGATGAGGCGTCGAACTGCCGAAACACAAGCTGCGCAGTCGGTTTCCCCATTTCCTTTCGGCCTCGAATGACCGGAGCAGCAACATCATAGCCATCGACGGCCGATACTGGGGAGGTAGCCCATCCACACTCCGTGGTGATTCCTACGAGCCGATCTGATAAGCGACGCTCCGAGAATCGACAGGATCCGGCGATGCCCAAGATCAAGAATTTGAATCCGCTCCCGATGGCCGATATCGGCGGCTCGGATCTCTTCATCCCCTTCCGCATGCCCAGCGGCGAGATCGGATACGTCCTCGGTGACACGTTCTCCGGCACCGAACCGAGAGTCGGAGGACCGAATTGGCGTTCGCCGATGCTGTTGCGCAGCGGTACGCACGATATGTCCTGGCCGATCGAATTCCGGTCGGCGGCGCGGGACGCCCGGCAACTCTGGGATTACGCGCACGACAATCCGCAGTACTCCACGATCCTGCCCTGCGACGCCATAACGATCGGCGGCCGAATCTATCTGTGGGTGATGGTCACCCAGGGATTGGCGAACGAGCGGTGGTGCGAGATCCGATATTCCGACGACAACGGAGAGAGCTGGACCGATACCGCGGTCCGGTGGTCGACCAGCGCCTACGGCGGCAAACGCACCATGATCTCCTGGGAACGCGGTGGCGACGGCTACGTCTACATCATCTCCACCGGCGGGCTCGCGCGGAACAAGAACATGCTGTTGTGGCGGGTACGCGAAAGCCATGACACGCTCGTCGACCCGGCGGCCTGGCAGGGATGGGGCTGGAACGGGCTGGACTGGGGATGGGGCCGGGATCCGGGCGGCGATCCGCGCTTCGGCATCCTGGCCGACGGCACGAAGCTCGGCGAGATCGGAATACGGCGGATTCAGGGGAATTGGGTGATGTCGGGATTCGACGCCGGGGCCTACGGCGCCTTCGTCAAGGTCGCCGCGAGAATCACGGACAACTGGCGCACGGCCTGGACCTATCGTCCGGTGAAAGGGTCTTTCTGGGCGCCGGGCGGCCCGGATATCGTGCCGCGTCTCTACGGTTGTTATGTTCATCCGGACAGCAGATTCGACGGCGCGTTCGGCATGATCGTGAGCGAATGGGCGGAATCCGGTAACCCGTACCGGGGCATGCAATTCCGAATTTACGGAGTGCGGCCCGCCACTCCTATCCAGTCGGCAGCGCGCACCGTCAGCCGGAAATCCGGCGGTTCGTCCCGCGCAACGGATTGGCCACCGGGAACGTGATCGCGGGCAGCGTCACCGACATCCGCACGGTCGTGCCCGCTTCCGAGTGGTCGATATCGAGTTCCTCGGTCAGCGCGCGCATCATATCGATGCCGCGGCCACGATAGCCGGGATCGGCTGCCCGTGGCTTCCAGCTGCCGGTGTCGGTGACCACGATGACGACGGTGTCGATATCGCAGGTGGCCGCCATCCGCACCCGACCGGTGTCGTCGCTGCGATAGGCGTGCTCGATGCTGTTGCTGCACGCCTCGTTGGCCGCGGCGACCAGATCGGCGGCCAAGTCGTGCGGCACCGCCGCGGCGGCCAGCCATCCCTTCAGCGTTCGCCGCAGCACCGCGAGTTCGTTCGCGCGCGCGGGCACGTCCAGCCGCAGCGGCGCGGGCGGCTGGCGGTAGACCACCATTGCGACGTCGTCGTCGTAGCCCGCGGCGGGCCGCAGGCGCGAGAGCACCGCGTCGGCCACTTCACGGGGCAGGCGCCCCGGGGTGTCGGCGAGTACCGCGGCGATCTTGGCGAACCCTTCATCGATGTCGACGCCGCGCTGTTCGACCAAGCCGTCGGTGAACAGCACCAAGGTGGAACCGGGGGTCAGCGCCGTGGTGGCCTCCGGCCTGCGCGGCGTATCGAAGGTCGCCAGCGGCACCGCCCGCCCGCCTTCCAGCATCCGGCCGGTCGTGGCGACGTCGGCGAGGATCGGCGGCATGTGACCGGCATTGCTGTAGCGGACCAGTCCGCGCACCGGGTCCAGCACCGCGGCGCACACCGTGGTGCACATGGCGCCCGGGATGCGCGCGGCGACGGTGTCGAGTTCGGCGAGCAACTGCGCCGGTCCCGCGCCGCGCAGCAGCAGCGCGCGGGCAGCGGTCCGCAATTGGCCCATCACCACCGCGGCCGACAGGCCACGCCCGACGCAGTCGCCGACCACCACGCCGATGGTGCCGTCGCGCAGCGGCACCACGTCGTACCAGTCGCCGCCGATCTCCAGCGGCGGCAGAGCGGGCTCGTAGTGCACCGAGAAACGCGGCGGCAGATCGATCGGGCCGAGCATGGCCCGCTGCAGGGTCAGCGAGGTGGCGCGGGCCTGGTCGAAGTTGCGCGCCCGCTGGACCGCGAGACTGAGATGGCCGATCAGCAGGGAGAACAGCGTCCAGTCGGCGGCGCTGATCGCCCGGGGCGCGGCGAAGCGTAACCACATCGCCGCGTCGCCCGTCTCGCCGAGCGGCGCGACGATGCCCACGGAACTGTCGGCCCCTTCCGGAATGGCCAGCAGGCTGCGCGGCGGCCTGCGCCTGGCCCGATCCAGCAGTGCGCGCGAGCGGTCGTCGAGCGACGCGGCGCCGTCGTGTGACGCGCCGTCGGCGCCCACACCGGAGATGTACACCTCCGGCACGGCGTTGCGGCTCGGCCACACCGCCACCACCGCGGTCTGCGCGCCCACCGTGCTGCGCACCTCGTCGAGCCCGACGGCGAGCACTTCGACCACACTGGTGGCCGCGCCGACGGCGGTGGCCAGCCGCGACGCGGCCTGGTCGCGTGCCTGCGCGTCGTGTTCGGCGGTGATGTCGCGCAGGGTGCCGACGAAGATCCGCTCGTTGTCCTCGGGTTTGATCAGCGCGCTGGTGCTCACCGCGAGCCACACGTTCCGGCCGTCGCGGTGACGGATCGGGATGACGAAGCGCTGCGCCTCGGTACCGAGGTCGGGATAGCGCGGCCCCTCGGGACTCGACCACGGATGCGGCAGCGCGTAGGGCACACCCGCGGCGCCGTAGCCGGTCAAGGCACCGAACGCGGTGTTGACCTCGATGATGGTGCCCTGCGCGTCGGCGACGAAGAAGCCGTCCTGCAGCGATTCCACCAAGGCGGTGCGGAACGCGTCGCGCCCGGCGAGATCGTCGGCGCGGGAACGCTGCTGCTCGTAGCGCCGGGTGCCGTCGAGATAGCCGCGGGTGGCGATGTCGAGCGGAACGAGGGTCTGCAGGAGGAATTCCAGCGCGGTCTCCGGCAGGCGGGCCCCGGAGTCGCCGCCCTCGGCGGAAGTCTCCTTCTGTCGCTGGTCCTCCACGTCCTGGACCACCCGGAAGTGGTTCTCGGTGAGATCGAGCAGGCTGATGCCTTCGACCAGGGCGCGCCGGCCCAGCTCGTACCCCTCGGCGAGGCCGGCCTGGGTGGACGAGTCCATGTGCCGCCGTAGCGCATCGGCGTAGGCGTCCAGGAAGTCGGCCAGCAGAGCGCTCATCTGGCTGCCCCTGCTCCAGCCGCGCCGCGGTGCCGCGCCGCGAGCACCAGCGCGTCGTCGGTGTCCTTGGCGTGCCGGGCGAGCATGTCGGCGGTGATGTCGGCGGTGGATTTGGAAAGGTCGATGTCGGCGGTGGATTCGGTGACGATGCCGTCGGTGGACATCAGTAACAGGTCACCGGGACGGACCGCGACGGTCTGCGCCTGGAGGGTCGCCGGGAGGCGATAGCCGACGATGCCCGCCGTCAGCAGGACGGTCGCGTGTACCCTCAGGCCCGCGGGACCCGCGGTCAGCACCTGGGATTCGACATTGCCGACCCCGAGCCAGCGCACCGTGTCACCCTCGTCGAACAGGGCCAGCGAGATCGCCGCCCCCCTGGTGTCGGCGATCGCCCGATGGCACAGCACCATCAGCACGTCCAGCGGTTCGGCGCGATTCTCCGACAGCACTCGCGTGGCGCGATCGGCCGCGTCCGCCGCGGCGGCGCCGTGCCCGAGCCCGTCGAGGACCGCGAAGAGGACGGTGCCCCCGCCGGCGTCGAGGACCACGCCACGGTCACCGGAGACCTGTTGACCGGGCAGTGCGCGACCGGCCACCGCCCACTCGATCCGGCCGATGAACCCGTCCTCATGCACCGTTCGGTACCCACTTCCACATTTCCACCAGCGTGCCGCGACCCGGTGCCGAATCCACGGTCAGCCGGTCCATCAACCGCCGGGCGCCGGGAAGACCGAGCCCGAGCCCGCGTCCGGTGGAGTAGCCGTCCTCCAGGGCCCGGGCGATGTCGAGGATTCCAGGTCCCTGATCCTCGGCCTGCACCACCAGGGCTTGACGACCCTCGCGGTCGTCGACGAGCAAGCGAATTTCCCCGCTACCCGCGTAACTGGTGATGTTGCGGGCGATTTCGGAGATCGCCGTGGAGATCATCGTGCGATCGGTCAGGGTGAATCCGAGCTTTGCTGCCAGTTCGCGTCCGGCTTGACGTGCGGTCACGATGTCTCCGGACACCCTGACCGCGATCACCACGTTATCAGCGGCCACTGTCACGACCGTCTCGCTGGCGACGGGCTGGGATCTTTCGGTCCAACCAGGCGAGTCCCTCTTCCAGATCGAGGGCGGTGTGCATGTCCTCGAAGGTGAGGCCGAGTTGCACCATGGCGAAAGCGACTTCGGGTTGCAGACCGACGATCACCGTTTCGGCGCCGCGCAGCTGCGTCATGTGCGCGATGGTACGCAACGATCTCGCGGCGAACGAATCCATCACGTCGATGGCGGTGACATCGACGATGATGCCGTGTGCCCGATATTTGCTGACCTGTTTCATCAGGTCGTCCTGCAGGCGCTCGGTATCGGCATCGGTCAGAGCGGACTGAACCGACGCGATGAGATACGTACCCTGTTTGAGAATCGGAACCGGCATGTGGGGCGCCCGATCAGCGGCCGTCGCGTTCGGTAACCCGTTCGGTGACGCGGGAAACCTCGTAGCCCAGCAGCCGTTCCGCTTCTTCGATGCCTCCCTGCAGGTCGCCGACCGCGTTCATCTTCGACAGGTCCAGACCGATGGTGACCAGGGTGAGCGCGATCTCCGAGGACAGGCCGGTGATGATCACGTTCGCGCCCATCAGCCCGGACGCGTCGACGGTCTGCACCAGGTGGTTGGCCACGGTGGAGTCGATCTGGGGCACACCGGTGATGTCGATGACGACCACTTTCGCGCGGTTGGCGCGGATGGCGCGCAGCAGCTGCTCGGTGAGCTGGCGGGCGCGCTGGCTGTCCAGCACGCCGATGATGGGAAGGATCAGCAGCTGCTCACGCACCTGAAGTACCGGCGTGGACAGCTCGCGGATGGCTTCCTGCTGCTGGCGGATGACCCGCTCGCGCTCCTGGACGAAGGACACGGTCACCGTGTTGGCGATGCGGTTGGCGGCCGGTTCGTAGGCGTCGAGCACCTTGTTCAGCAGTTCGAAGTCCGACTGGTACTTCTCGAAAAGGCTGCGTGCGAGCACGTCGCGCAGGAGCAGCACGATGCCGATGACTTCGTCGGTCTCGACGCCTCTCGGGATGATGCGTTCGGACAGGTCGCGCGCGTAAGCCTGGAGCGCTTCCACGCTACCGGTCTCGAGCACGTCGACGTAGCCGTCGTAGATCGAGGTCGCCTCGGAGAAGATCTCCTCCGGGGTCATGGCGGTGAGTAGTTGGGCGTCGGCGATGCGGCGGGCCCACTCTTCGCGCAGCGCGGTGCGGTTCTGCCGCAGGTGCTCGACGAGCTGCGGCAGCAGTTGATCGATCGGTCCCGCGGTCAGGGAATCCGCCGAAAGGCTGATGGACACCTCGGACATGGAAACTCCTGCCCCTTTCGACGGGTCTGTCGGGAAGTCGTGCGTTCGGCTGCTCGCCGATACCGAGCCTAGTCATACCCCAACGAGGTCGCCGGTGAAACCTGACGTTAGCCCGCCGGAAGATCCTGATTCCGCCCGCCCGGTGCAAATCCCCTTGCCGGTGCCGCGAGCGCCTCGTCGAGAGACCCGGTGCGGACGGCATCGGCCCTGGACGACCGGTCGATATCGCCGACCGGACGTGGCACGACTCACGTTGTCGCCAGACGGATGAGCCCGCGACCGGATCGGCGGAGGCGAGTCGGTGCTGGGGGTCGGCGAGTCGGTGCCGCATCCGGAAAGGTTGATGCGGTAGCCGGGGATGCTGTTGAGGGGACAGTTGTCGCCGGCCACCCGCCCGCGATCGGTCGCGTAACTGTGTCCTGTTCCGCCGAATTCACGGCACCGGAGCGAACCCGCGTTCCAGCCCGGCGAGCGCCTGGTCCAAATACACCGTGAGGTCCGCGTCCGCGCGGGCGAGCCAGGCGTCGAAGGCGGCCCGCGCCGCCGCCAGCGTGGTCCGCCCGACGGCCAGCGGGATGAGCCCGTCCTCCGGTTCGCCCAGCCGCCCCGCCGCGAAGACGCTGACCGTGCGCTCCCAGGCGTCGTAGTGCGCTCCTGCGGTGGCCGACAGCGCGGGGACGGTGGCCACCAGCTGCATGCGGGTGCGCAGTTCGGGGACGTCCTCGGCGCGATATTGGTTGGCGCTCACCACGACTCGGCGCACGGCGGTCATCATCGGAACGTCGTCCGGCACCGTCGCGAATGCGGCGCGCAGCGCGGCGACCTCGTCGTCGAACTGCCACCAGAGCACCTCCGCCTTGGTGGGGAAGTAGCGGAAGAAGGTGCGCCCGCTGATACCCGCGGCGGCGGCGATCTGCTCGACGGTGGTCTCGTCGAAGCCTCGTTCGGCGAACAGCCGCATGGCGATCACTTCGAGTTCGCGTTTGGTGGTGCCACGTGGGCGGCCGCGCGTGGCCCGGTTCTCCAGCATCGTCTGATTGTGCTCGGCTGCCCCGGCCCCTTGATTATGTCAGTGACTGACGATAATCTCGCGGCATGTTGGCGGATCTCACCTGGCCCGAGGCGGGCGTGCGCGCCACCGCGGGTGCGATCCTGGCCGTCGCGGTCGGCGCGACCGAGCAACACGGCCCGCATCTGCCGCTGTCCACCGACACCGACGTCGCCGCCGCGTTGTGCGCGCGGCTGGCCGCGACACGAACCGACGTGCTCGTCGGACCGGCGATCCCGTACGGCGCCAGCGGCGAGCACGCGGGCTTTCCCGGCACGCTGTCGATCGGGCAGGCGGCGCTGGAACTGCTGGTGGTCGAGCTGTGCCGCTCGGCGACCGAAACCTTCGACCGGATCCTCCTGGTCAACTGGCACGGCGGCAACATCGAACCACTGCGCAGGGCGACGAATCTGCTGCGCACCGAGTCCCGTGACGTGCGCCTGTACCTGCCGCGCTACGACGGCGACCCGCACGCGGGCCGGTCGGAGACGGCCTTGCAACTGGCCCTGGCACCCGAGCGCGTGCGCGGCGACCGCGCGGCGGCGGGTGACACCCGTCCGCTGGCCGAGTTGTTGCCGCTGCTGCGCACCGGCGGAGTGCGCGCGGTGAGCGCCAACGGCGTGCTCGGCGACCCGGCGGGCGCGACCGCCGCCGAGGGTGCGGCCCTGCTCGATCACCTGGCTACCGACCTGCTCGACCGAACCCGGCTCTGGTGGCCGGAGAACTCCCCCGAAAGGACCGGAAGATGAATCCGTGGTTCGAGACCGTCGCCGAAGCGCAGCGACGGGCGAAGAAGCGCCTCCCGAAATCGGTGTACGGCGCGTTGATCGCAGGCTCCGAGCGCGGCCAGACCATCGAGGACAATCAGCGGGCGTTCACCGAACTGGGTTTCGCGCCGCACGTGGCCGGGCCGATCGGCGAGCGCGATCAGTCGACGACGGTACTGGGACAGCAGCTTTCGATGCCGGTGCTGATCTCGCCGACGGGGGTGCAGGCGGTACACCCCGACGGTGAGGTCGCGGTCGCCAGGGCGGCCGCGGCGCGGGGCATCCCGATGGGCTTGAGCTCGTTCGCCAGCAAGCCGATCGAAGAAGTGATAGCGGCCAATCCGGCCACGTTCTTCCAGTTGTACTGGTGTGGCGGCAAGGAAGAGATCCTGCAGCGGATGGACCGCGCGAAGCGGGCCGGAGCGGTCGGGTTGATCCTGACGCTGGACTGGTCGTTCTCGCACGGGCGGGACTGGGGCAGTCCGGTCATCCCGGAGAAGCTGGATCTGCGCACCATGCTGAAGTTCGCGCCGCAGACCCTGGCGCGTCCGCGCTGGCTGGCGACCTATGCGCGGTCGGGCAGCATTCCGGACCTGACCGCGCCGAACATGGCCATCGGTGGCGCCGCGGCGCCGGGTTTCTTCGGCGCCTACGGGGAGTGGATGGGCACGCCCGCGCCGGATTGGTCGGATGTGCGGTGGATCTGCGAGCAGTGGGAGGGCCCGGTGCTGCTGAAGGGAGTCATGCGGGTCGACGACGCGCTGCGTGCCGTCGACGCGGGTGTGGCGGCGATCTCGGTATCCAACCACGGCGGCAACAACCTCGACGGCACCCCGGCCGCGATCCGGGCGCTGCCGGTGCTCGCGGACGCGGTGGGCTCGCAGGTCGAGGTGCTGCTCGACGGCGGCATCCGGCGGGGCAGCGATGTGGTGAAGGCCGTGGCGCTGGGTGCGCGGGCGGTGCTGATCGGGCGCGCCTACCTGTGGGGGCTGGCCGCCAATGGTCAGGCCGGAGTGGAGAACGTGCTGGACATCCTGCGCGGCGGCATCGATTCCGCACTGCTGGGTCTGCGCAAGACGAGCGTCGGCGAGCTGGACCGCTCGGACGTTGTGGTGCCCGCCGGATTCGAGCGCGCGCTCGGATTGCCCGAAACCGCCGCAGTGGCAAGCGCTCCGGCCGATCACGCGGCGCCGGCGGCCACGCCCGCCTGAGCGGTCAGCTCTCGGCCGCCGATCGCCGGTGGTGCGCGAGCAGGGTGTCGTAGATGTCGGCCAAGGCGGCCAGCTGCTGGCGATCGAGGATGTCGATCATGTGCCTGCGCACGCTCTGCACGTGCGCGGGCGCGGCCCCGGTGAGCACATCGGCGCCGCGTGAGGTGAGTTTGGCGGCGGTGCGGCGGGCGTCGTCGGGGATCGGCTCGCGCACGACCAGCTCCCGCTTCTCCATCCGGGTGATCTGGTGGGAGAGCCTGCTCTGTGACCATTCGAGTTTGGCCGCGAGGTCGGCGAAGGTGAGCCGATGGTCCGGCGCCTCGGCCAGATAGGCCAGGACCGAATATTCGACATAGGTGAGGTTGGACTCCTTGGTGGAATCCCGCCCGACCGCCGCGGCGATGAGGTCGCGCGTGCGCACGAAACCCACCCAGGCGCGCATCTCGACGTCATCGAGCCAATGGGGATCGGTCACGATAGCGCTCCAAACTCTGACGTGTCTCGAGATCGTTGCGCGTCGCGACGTGCGGCGCGCGAACGGTCTGCGCGCGGCCGGACTGGGGCGCCCGGGCGCTTTCTCACCAGACGAGAGGTAGCATCACCGGGGTTGAACGTGCAACCTTTTCGGGCAACTGTCCGAGATAGGGTTGCCTAACCAGCAGGGGGTTGAACGGTGGTGGCTAGGCTCGCTGTGCTCGTGGCCAGCCCGGCCGTTCGTGGCGTTCGGGCCCATGTAAAGGAGTGCGACTGGTGACCGCGCCGGACTTCCGTTATTCAGACCTGCTGCCCATCGGCGCGGACGACACCCCCTACCGGCTGCTCACCACCGAGGGCGTCAGCACGTTCGAACACAACGGGCGCACTTTCCTGCAGGTGGAACCGGAAGCGCTGCGGTTGCTCACCGAAACCGCGATGCACGACATCAGCCACTTCCTGCGCCCGGCGCATCTGGGTCAATTGCGCAAGATCATCGACGACCCCGAGTCGAGCGGTAATGATCGCTTCGTCGCGCTCGATCTGCTCAAGAACGTCAACATCTCCGCGGGCGGCATCCTGCCGATGTGCCAGGACACCGGCACCGCGATCGTCATGGGCAAGAAGTCCGAGGGCGTGCTCACCGGTGCCGACGACGCGGAATGGATCAGCCGGGGCGTATTCGACGCCTACACGAAGCTGAACCTGCGCTACTCGCAGCTGGCGCCGATCACCATGTGGGACGAGAAGAACACCGGTTCCAACCTGCCCGCGCAGGTCGAGCTGTACTCCGCCGCGGGCGATCCGGCGAACCCTTCCTACAAGTTCCTGTTCATGGCCAAGGGCGGTGGGTCGGCGAACAAGTCGTTCCTGTACCAGGAGACCAAGGCCATCCTGAACCCCACGCGGATGCTGGAATTCCTGGACGAGAAGATCCGCTCGCTGGGCACCGCGGCCTGCCCGCCCTACCATCTCGCGGTCGTGATCGGCGGCACCAGCGCCGAGTTCGCCCTGAAGACGGCGAAATACGCCTCCGCGCACTATCTGGACAACCTGCCCACCGAGGGGTCGCTGTCGGCGCACGCGTTCCGCGATGTGGAGCTGGAGGAGGAGGTCTTCAAACTGACCCAGTCCTTCGGCATCGGCGCGCAGTTCGGCGGCAAGTACTTCTGCCATGACGTGCGGGTCGTTCGCCTGCCGCGGCACGGCGCCAGCTGCCCGGTCGCCATCGCGGTGTCCTGCTCGGCGGACCGGCAGGCGCTGGCCAAGATCACCGCCGAGGGCGTGTTCCTGGAACAGCTCGAGCGTGAGCCCGCGCAGTACCTGCCCGAACAGACCGACGCCATCCTGGGCGGCGACGTGGTGCGCGTCGACCTGAACCGGCCGATGGACGAGATCCGCGCCGAATTGTCCAGATACCCGGTGAAGACCCGGCTTTCGCTGAGTGGCCCACTGGTCGTCGCCCGCGACATCGCGCATGCCAAGATCAAGGAGCGGCTCGACGCGGGCGAGCCGATGCCGGACTATCTGCGCGACATGGCCGTCTACTACGCGGGCCCGGCCAAGACGCCGGAAGGCTACGCGTCCGGTTCCTTCGGCCCGACCACCGCGGGCCGGATGGACTCCTACGTCGACCAGTTCCAAGCCGCGGGCGGCTCGTTCGTCATGCTCGCCAAGGGCAACCGGTCCGCGCAGGTCACCAAGGCGTGCAAGGAACACGGCGGCTTCTACCTCGGTTCGATCGGCGGACCGGCCGCCCGGCTGGCACTGGACTGCATCAAGTCGGTCGAGGTGCTCGAATACCCCGAACTGGGCATGGAAGCCGTCTGGAAGATCGAGGTCGAAGACTTTCCCGCGTTCATCGTCGTCGACGACAAGGGCAACGACTTCTTCGCCGAGACGCAGAAGCCGATCGCGCTACGCGTGCGCACTCGCTCGACAGAGCGCGTCTGACTCTTCCTCGACCGCATGCGGCAGGACGCGGACACGCCGATGTCCTGCCGATCACCGGGTTCTCGGCGTCGTCGCAGCGGGCACGCTTAACGGAGTACATCGTTGATTCCGGCACCGATGCAGGTCGAGGAGAGCTATGAGCATGTCCAGACCAGTACCGACCGCGTTGTGTATCACCGAGTCGGCCGCCCTTCGGTTGGCCGATCGCGCTGCCCGAGAGGGAACCAGCTGTACCGCACTGCTCGACCGGCTGATCCGCGAGGGCGTCGACCAACTCGAACACCCGGGGATCGTCTTCCGCGGTCCGCTCGACGATCGCCGCGCCGCGCTGGCAGCGGGCCCGGAGATCTGGGAAGTCGTTGCGCGCCTGCGCGAGTTGGGCGGCCCGGCGGAACGGCGGATCGCCGTGCTCAGCGCGAAGTCGAATCTGAATACGAGCAAGATCAGGTTGGCGCTCGCCTACGCCCGGGCGCACGGCGGCGAGATCTTGGAGCGCATCGCGCGCAACAAGCAAGCGGCGGAGTCGATTCGCCGAGCAGGCATGCGGATGGCCGCGCCGCCGTGGCGTTCGAGTGCGGTGAACAGTCCGCCGCGGGCGTGATCCGGCCGGATCGTCCGAGGCGGTCGGTCTCCACATAGCTGGGGAGGGAATGTGAAATTCCCGACATCTGAATATCGCGCCAATGCACGGGCGGCTGACGACAGGAGTCGACAGCCGCCCGCAGTGTGCTTGAGGCGCAGTTGTGTTCGCCGTGTCCGGGGCCGCGGCCGACCTGTGCGGGGTGCGTCGCTGTGTGGTGGAGTCGGCACGGGCAGGCGCGACATACGGGTTGAAAAGGACAATCTCGCTTCGCCAAAGTTCTTTCCGGCGGCTCGATCTCAGCGACTCGTCGACCACAAGACGTGCACAAAGCGCTCGAAATTCCCATGGATCCCGGCAATTCGGATGCGATACCCGTGCTGCTGTGGATGTGATCCACAGCACTGGAATAGATTGTGGACAAGAAGTCTTCCAAGTCGGGCGAAATATTTGCCACCTGAGGGCAATTGGGGGCATTACGGACATACCAGATCCCTATTATCCCAAGCTGTGGAGTTTTCTGTGGAATTCGCTGAGAGTTGTCCACACCGCAGTGGTGTGCATGTGGAGCGGCCCGGCGCGGGGGAGAGCGGGCAAGCCGCGTCGCGTGGGCCGCGTTTCGCGATGCATGTCGGCCGCTGCGAAGGGAGGTCCATACCTCCCGCGGCGAAGATGCCGCGGACCTGGCGATGGGCCCCGGCGCTCGATGCGGCCGGCGCCGTGCCGCACGAGGGATCCCGTTGCACGGCGATCGGGGCATACCCGGCATAGGTGACCGCAGGCGATAGCATCGCCGCATGGTGCTTGGGAAAGCTGGGCGGAGTCGGATGCTGGTGGGTCTATCGATGGCGCTACCCGCGCTGATCGCGACCGGTGCGCCGGCGGGGCAGGCGCGGGCCGACGCCGCCGTCGTCATCGAGCAGCGGGAGTCGGTGGGGTCGGCGGCCGGAACCGAGGGGCTCGATCCCCCGCTGGCGCTCTCCTACACCCTCGCCGAACGCGAGGCGCACGCGCAGGGTGTGCCCCTGTCCATCACCTCCGGATATCGGACGCCCGCCGAGCAGCAGGCGCTGTGGGAGGACGGGGTGGCAACCTACGGCGCGGACGACGCGCGCCGCTGGGTGCTGCCGCCGGAGGAATCCACCCACGTCTCCGGGCAGGCTATCGACGTCGGTCCGCAGCAGGGCGCGCGGTGGCTCGAGGTGAACGGCTATCGATGGGGGCTGTGCCGGATGTTCGAGAACGAATATTGGCACTTCGAGTTGCAAACCGTGCCCGGCGTGCCGTGCCCGCCCATGCTGCCCGACGCCAGCGTGCGGTGACCGGCACGTTTCCCGTCGGCCGCCGTGTCCGGTAGGCACTGCCCGACGATGACGCCGACCGCGAGGCTGCGGTGACAGCACCGGCCGACCGGGGAGCGCGCTAGACCATCGGGTCGGGAACGGCGGTGATCAGCCCCCCGTCGACGAGCAGGTCTTGCCCGTTGACATAGGACGCCTCGCCGGATGCGAGGAAGGCGACGGCGTCTGCCACGTTCTCGGCGGTGCCGACGCGCCCCGCCGCCACCGTGGCGCTGATCGCGGACTGCGCTTCGGCGGAGACGTTGGCGCGGAACGACGGCGTCGCGATGTAGCCGGGACTGACCGAGTTCACCCGGATGCCCCGGGGCGCCAGTTCGGCGGCGAGGCTGCGCGCCAAGTTGTGCGCGGCCGCTTTGGTCGCCGAGTAGAGGGAGGCGCCGGGGACCCCGCGATGCAGCGCCCAGGACGCGTTGACGACGATCGCCCCGTGATCCGCCACCAGGGGCAATGTCTTCTGGATGGTGAAGAACACCCCTTTGAAGTTGGTGTCCACCACGCGGTCGAACTCGGCTTCGGTGATGGTCTCGGTCGGCTGGAAGGCCGCGATGCCCGCATTGGCGAAGACGACGTCCAGCCGTTCGTGCCGTTGCGCCACTGCCGCGACGAGCCGGTCGAGATCGCCGAGGTCGGCCGCGTCACCGGCCACCGCGAGAACGCGATCGGCGCCACCGAGCTCCGCGGCCGCGGCATCGAGGCGGCCTTTGTCGCGGCCGGTGATGACGACGTGCGCGCCTTCGGTGAGCAGGCGACGTGCGGTGGCCAGGCCCATGCCGCTCGATCCGCCGGTGATCAACGCGATCTTGCCGTCGAAGCGATCGATGCCGACGCCCACGAGAACCTCCAGAGAATATCGAATTGTACGAATGCTTACGTACAGTTCGACTGTATGTCAACTGTCGCGCTAATCTGGTTCGCGTGATCGCGGCACATCCCGAGCGAGAACAGATCCAGCTGACGAATGTGCTCACCGCGCTGGGCAACCCGCTGCGGCTGCGTGTGGTGCGGATCCTGGCCGACGGCGGCGAGCACACCTGCGGCTCGGTGCTGCCGGACGTCGCCAAGTCGAACCTGACCCACCACTGGCGGGTGCTGCGCGATGCCGGAGTGATCTGGCAGCGGCCCTCCGGCCGGGAACTGCTGCTCTCCTTGCGTCGCGAGGACTTGGACGCCCGCTTTCCCGGCCTGCTGGACATTTTGCTCGCCGCCGCAGACCGCGAAACAACGGTCTGAGTCGCCCGCGAGGACCCTGCGCCTCCGCGTGCGGTCAAGTCACCGGCGTGAGTTCCAGCCCGCCTTCGATCGTGGTGGGAACCCGGCGGCGATCGGGGGAGCCGAGCGCGGCGGTGAGATCAGTTCCGTCGTGTTCGGCGAGCAGGTCGCCGCTGTCCCACACCAGCAAGGTCGCGCTGACGGTGTTCTCGGCCGCCGCGTGCGCCAAGTCGTAGTGCGCGCACGCCGGGACGTGCGGATAGGTGATCCACAGGTCGTAGCCGGTCATGAACAGATCGAGGTCGAATTGCACGCTCAAGCCGAGCAATTCACTGCGGCCGTTGTCGTCGACGCCCGCGAATGCCTCGTCCAGCGCCAGCAGGCGGGGAGCCTGCGGGTCGGCCGAATCGAGCATGACGTGCGCCGCGGCGAACAACGGCAGGTGCAACGACACCGACTGCTCCCCGCCCGACAGCGCGCTGTGCCTGGCCACGGTGAGCTTGTCCTCGCTGCCGTCGGCGGAGATCAAGGTGAACGAGAACACCCGCCAGGTGCGGTAATCCAGCGTCGCGCCCAGGATCTCGGGGTAGGAGCGCTCCGGATGCGCGGCCCGCGCCGCCCGGATCCCGGCGGCGAAGTGCGCCCGGATCGCCGCCAGGTCCTCCGCTGTCAGCGCCGAGGCATCCCGGTCCAGCAGCTTGCACATCGCCCGCGCCGCGTCCGACAAACTGTCGGCGAGCACCCAGTGCACGCCGATGGTGTTGCCCGAGGACATTCGCCGCTGCTTCATCTCCGCGCCCATTCTGGTGATGAGATCGCGTGCGTCGCTGGTGCGTTCGTGGATCTGCTGGGCCAGGCCGGTCAGCAGAGCATCCTCCAGGATGCGCCGCTCGGCGTCGGTCAGCAGAAGTTCCTGGTCACGGCGCGCGGCATCGATGCGGGTGGCGAAGTCGGCCAGCGCGGAGATGCCGTGCTCGTCGTGCACCTGGACGACGGTGAGGCCGTCGGCGGCGTCCCATTGCAGCCGGTAGTCGCGGCCAGAACCGGCCAGCGCGGCGTCGAATTCCTGCAATGCGGCGGTCACCGCCGTGCGCGTGGACTTGCGCGTCACCTCGCCCGCGCGCACCGACGCCGTGGCCGCGGTGAGGCTGTCGAACAGCGCGTGGACTTCGTCGGGCAGGATGCGCGGTACTGCCTGCGGCCCCGCCGCGGAGATCCGGTACAGCAATTGCTCGGGCGTCGACCACGCGGCGTCGCTGCCGGGCCAGCGGCCGTCGGGGGCCGCACCGAGCAACGTGAGCAGATCCGCCTGAGCATAAGGCGCGAGAGCCTTTACCTCCGCCAGCACTTCGGTGAGCGCGGTGGCGAGGGACTCGTGCGCGGTCCGGTAGGCGGCTTCGGCGTCGCCGACCGCCTCGATGGCCTGGTTGGCGGCCTTGCGCGCGGCCTTCTGCTCGGACTTGGTCGCCTCGATCCGCTGCCGGGCCTGCTCCAATTCGCGATCGATGTCGGCCGCGCCCGCGCCGAGGGCCTCGCGCAAGGTCTCCAGTTTGCGCAGTTGTTCCTGGTAGCCGGCGCGTGCGGCCTCGGCCTCTTCCGCGAACGCCTCGGCCAGGTCGGCGGCCTCGGTCAAGCGGTCGGCGGCCTCGCGTTCGCGCTCCCGTTCCCGCTCGTGGTCGCCGCGCAGCCGCAGCAGTCCCGTGCCGGTGTTCTCGAAGTGCCGGACGGCGGCGGCGAGAGCGTCGATCTCGTGGGCCGTGCGCGGGGTGCGGTGAGCGGTGGCGGCGGCGCGCAGCTTCTTCTCCGCGGCGGACAGCTCCGCGACCGCTCGGTCGAGATCGCGCTCGGCGTGGGCGGCGGCCTCCGCACGCGATCGCAGCACGCCCGCGGCCTCGGATACGGCGCGCAAGCCCGTGGTCACCGCGGCCGGTCGCGCAAGCGCCTCGACTGCGGCGGAGATTCGCGTGAGTTCGGCCGCGGCGGCGGCCTCCTGTTGTTGGGCGGCACGCCGGTCCTCGTCCACGGCCGCCACGGCCGCGGTCAACTCGGCCGCACGGATCTCGCGGCGCCTGGCTCGCGCGGTGGCGCCGATGAATTCGGCATCGGTCTTGCGGTGCCTGCCGATCTGCACGCCTTGCCGGAACGCGCCGTCCACCCCGATCGTCACCGTCCCGCTCGGCTCGCCCGCCCCCTCGTGCAGGGCGATGGAGGCGAGGACATCGGCGACGACTTGCCGCGGCACCACCACGGCGTCGGAATCGTCCTCTATGACGAGCACGTCGGCGAGTGTGCGGCCATTCGGGCGCTCCGGCGCGGGCAGCGGCACCAGGAACTGATCGGAGTCGTAGTCCGGCGGCAGCTCGCCCTCTTGGCAGATCCAGGCATCCAGCAGATTCGCGGCGTGCAGCGCGGCCTCGATGCCTGCCGCGGTCTCGGGCGTCACGTCGTCCGCGAAGCGCACCAGCCGCCACAGCTCGGCGCCGGGCCGGTCGCCGGGCCGGCCGGAGCGGCCGGCGAATGCCGGTGGCGCGTCGTCTCGCCGGGCCATCACCCGTTCGAGTTCGGCGCTCAGCTCGCTGCTGCGCGCCGCGGCCACGGCCGCGCGGGAGCGTGCCTCTTGGCGGCGGCTGCGGATCTCCTCGAGCAGTGGCGCGCTGCGCTCGGTCAGCACCTCGCCGATGGTCGGCGCATCCGAACCGGCTTCGGCCAGAGCCGAGTTCAGCGCCTCGAGAAGACCGGCGCGCACCGGGGTGTAGACCTCGCTGTGCTCGTCCCACCAGGTACGCAACGCGGCCGCGGCCTCGGACCGGCGCAACGCGACCGCCGCTTCGGCGTGCGCGACCTCCGCCGCGGCCGCGTCACGCAGTTCGCTCGCACGCTCGGCCAGCCGCTCGGCCCTGATGCGTTCGGCGGCAGCGGTCTCCATCGCCCCCACCGCTTTGCGGACCGCACGCACGTCGGCGTCGCGTTCCTCGGCGTGCCCGCGCACCGCCGCGGTGAGCTGCTCGGCCCGTGTCGATTCCGGCGGCGGCGCCCACGCGATCCCCGCCTCCTCGGCAGCGGCGCGCAGGTCGTCCTCGCCGCGGGCGAGCGCGGCGGCGGCGGTGCGCTCCGCGGTTCGCGCGCGTTCGGCCTCCAGCGTCCGCTGGTCCAAGGTCTGGCGGGCCTTGAGCGCTTTGTCGGCGTGCGCACCCGCCGAGGTCTCCAGGCGCCGCACCGCGTCGGCCAGGTCGTCGAGTTGCTGTTTGCCCTCGTAGGCGCTGGAGCGCTGCAGGTTCTCCCGATCGGCGAGGGCCTGCTCGTAGGCGCGGTCGGCGTCCTCGGCGCGAGCCTCGGCGGTGGTGCGCTCGGTCTCCCTGCGCTCACGCAAGGCGGTGGCGGCGAACAGCGCCGTGCTCGCGTGGGTCACCGCGTCGAGCCGTGCGCGTACCTGGTCGACATCGGTCCTGGCTTGGACCGCGAGATATCTGCGGTACACCTCGACGAACGCCCGCGTCGCGGTGTCGGCGTGCACCAAACCCTCCAGGGTGCGGCCGACCTCCTCCATATCGCTGAACGACCGGGCGGCGTCCAGGATCAATTGCTCGTCGAGCGGGCGCAGGCCGTCGGTGAGCGCCTGCGACAGGCCGCGCGGGTCGAGGTTCTTGGCGAGCTGCGGGCGGCGCAGCGTGAGGATCAGATTGATCAGCTGGTCGTAGCGCTGTGCGCCGAGACCGAACATGCGCGCGTCGATGGCGTTGCGATAGTCCACCGGCCGGTCGACGATCGAATCGGTGCCGATCTGCTCGGCGAGCTGCTTGCGAGTGAACGGCCGGTCGTCCGGCCCGATCAGGGAGAAATCGACACCGACCCGGCCGTCGGCCACGAAGTACCAGCGGGTCACCTTGTCCGAGGAACGAGTGGCGCGCATGCCGATGCCGACGGTGACCGTCTCCGGATCTTCCCAGCGACCGCGCGCGAATTCCATCCAGACATAGGAATAGGCCGAGTCCTGCTTGCGGTAGAGCAGGTTCGACTTCATCGTGCGTTCCTCCCCGGCGAACGGATTGAGCCTGCGCGGCTCGATCCGTCCGTCCAGCACGAACGGGAAAAGCACCTCCAGCGCTTTGGTCTTGCCCGACCCGTTCGGCCCGCGCAGCACCAATCTGCCGTCGGCGAAACAGAACTCCTGGTCGCGGTAGTCCCACAGGTTGACGATCCCGGCGCGGGTCGGGGTGAACCGCACTCCGCCGTGAATGAGCGACATCCCTCAGTTCCCTTCCGTACCGGTACCGTCGGGCCCGTAGGTATCGGCCGCGGTGACGAACAGTTCCGCGGCCCGTTTGGTGCGGACCGTCACGACCGCGCCACGGTAGCGGGCCAGGGCAGGCAGCACGAGCAGTCCGTCGTCGACCACCCGGACCAGCCGTAGCCGCTCCAGCAGTGCCACCACCTCGGTGGTGAGGCGCGCGACGTCGGCCTGCCACTGCGCGGCGAAGGTCGTGCCGTAGCGGTCGGCCAGTGCCTGCACCGTCTCGCGCAACCAGGCCTGCTCGATCAGCGGATAGCCGGACGGCGCCTGCCGCTCCTCCTGCCCCTGTGCCTCCTCCGGCGGATCGAGGTCGTCCGCGGGCGATGCCGGTGAACGCGTCTCGGCCAGCGGCGTGAAGACCGTGGCTTCGGGGATGGCTTCGTCGAGCTGGTCGGCCAGTGCCGCATCCGCGTCCGAAGCGGCGTGACGTCGCGGCAAAGGGTGGTCGATATCCAGTACCCGGTCGGCGATCTCACCGGACAGCAGCAAGGCGACCTGCGCGAGCGTACCTGTCCCCGGAAAGCGGACATCCGACAGCCGCCCCGAGGTGTCGATCAGCGCGACCCCCTCGGCACGGCGTTCGGCGCGCAGACCGGTGAACAATTCGACCTCCGCGACGACCCGCTCCTGGGCGAGGACGGGGCGCTCTACGGGCGCGAGGTCCTCGGCGTACACCACCGGCTGTTCGACCAGCGCCCTGCGCACCCGGCGCGCGATCTCGGCGGTGGTCGGCGAGTGCGCGGAAACACCGGTGACCGTAGACTCCTCGCCGAGCAGCCCACGCACGCTGTGCAGATGCTGCAATGCCCGCGGCGGCCGGAACAGCGCGAAGACGACCGGCCGGTCGATGTCGTAGAGCGCCTCGCAGGTTTCCGGATCGCTGGCCCAGCCGCCCGCGTCGCCGTCCGCCAACGCGAGCGCGCCGCGCACGGTCAGCCAGCCCACCGCGTCGACGAACGCGTCGCGGTCGGCGGCTCGGTCGGTGGCCAGCTCCAGCCCGTCCACCCGGCTCGCGTAGGCCGCGACCTGATCGGCCAGCTCGGACAACGTGATCTGGTCCCCCGCGCGCCCAAGCGCGGCGAGCGCGAGGGCGAGGTAGGCGTAGCGGCGGCGGTCGAAGACGCGCTCGCCGGGTGTGCGCGCGGGCCTGCCCGCGTCGAGGCGGTCCAGTACCGGGAAGACCCGTGCCGTCGTCTCGGTGACTTCGAGCCGATAGCCGAACAATTCGGCGAGATCCTCGCGCAGTTCGGTGGCCCAGCGCCGGATCAGCGGCAGCGCGATCCGATCCGGATAGGTGCGGGTCACCAGGTGGTTGGCCAGGACGACGCGGGCGGCGCGTTGATAGTTGTCCAGCGCTAGCGCATCGATGGTGCGTCCGTGCATCAGCGGCGCTCCCCGCGCGTGCGCGACCGTATTCCGGTCGTCTGCTCGATCTTCAGCGCCCGATTGTTCAACCGAAGCAGCCCGCGGGTAGTGCGCACGACGGTCGGACCGTCGTGTTCGGACACCGTCAGGGTGACGCCGCTGTCGGAGCCGGTGGTGCCCGCGACCCGGCCGCGCACCGGAACCCACGCGGTCGACGCGGCGTCCAGCAACCGCAGCAGCACTTCGGTTTCCCGTTCGTCCAGCACCCGCTCATGGATGTCGCCGCAAGCCAGCGACCGGGCGGCTTCGGCGCGGGCCCGCTGCGCGTCCAACTGCGCCTCACGCAGGCGCCGGATACCCGCGTCGTTGCGGTGGATGCGGGCGGGCGCACCCGCCGAGGGCGGGCGCCCGGTCTCGGCGAGCGTGCGTGAGATCTCCAACGGCGGTGCGTCCCACCAGGACCGGATCGCCGGAATAACATCGGCGTCCGGGTGTTCCATCGCCAGGTGCCGCGGCTTGCCCAACCCGAACACCGCCTCGAACAGCGCGTGGGCGCTGTCCGCGGTCGGCGCCGCGGTGAACCAGCCGGCCAGATGCCGCAGTGCCGACTCCCGGCTGACCCCGCCGCGCCGCGTCTCGGTGACCCGCCGTAGCAACGACAGCACCGCGGCGATGGCGCTCATGGTGGCCTCGCGCAGCCGCTCCGCTTCCGTCGTGCCCGCCTGTTCGCCGGACGCGACGAACCAGGTTCGCAGTCCGTCCCACCTGGCCTGCCAATCCGATCGGCGTTCCTCGATGCCCAGCAGCACTCGTTCGTCGCACCGCGCCGCCCGCACGATCAGGTCGTCGACACCGGTTTCCTCGATCTCGGCGATCGCGGCCGCCAGCCGCGGGGTGAATCGGGCCAGGTCCAGGCTGAACTCCCGCATGTGCGCCAGCAGCGCGTCCTTGTGCGCGAGAAACGATTCCGGGGTGATCTCCGTGGTGCGCACCAGGTCGCCGAGCCCCAGATAGAAGTGCGCGGCGCGGGCGGCCAGGTCGGACAGCGCGGTGTCGAGGCGGCGCAACGTGCGGTAGACGCGTTCGGCGTCGCCCGCTCGGTTGGCCTCGGCCAAGGTGTGCAGATCGGCCAGCAGTTCCGGCAGGACCAGGCGTGACAACGAGGCCTCGTCGAGGCGCGCGCTGAGCACACCGGCGACCGCCCGGTATGCCTGGAATCCCGCTTGGGAGAACTGGTAAACGTAGTGCCGGTTGCGATATTCGGCCAGTGTCGCGGCGCGGGTTCCGTCGTAACTGCGCTCCAGCACGCCCCATTGGTGCAGCTGGTCGAGCAGCGGTCCGATCTCGACGGCGGTCAGGTGTGAGGCCGCCGCCAGGCTGACGGGCGCCGGGGATCGGTCCGGCACGCCGGCTTTCGGTTGCGGTCGTCCACCTGCGCGCGGATCCGAATGAAGCGTTCGCGATTTCTCGGCGTGTTCCACATCACTGGTCGTCGCGACCGGTTGGTTTGTGGTGACCAGATCGGGCGTGCGCAGCGAGTTTCCGTTGCGTCCGACCCACTCCGCGACGTCGTCGGCGTGCAGCAGCACCACGTACGCCGCTCGCGCACTGTCGAACGCGCGCAGCACCCGCAGGTAGTCGGCGCGCCGCTCGGCGGTGGCGAAGGAGAACAGCCGCAGGCGGTCGTCCCAGCGGGTATCGGCACAGCCGTCAGCGGAGTCGGTCACCGGGAACAGGGTAGTAGCGGGGCGATCGCCGCTCGCACGACGATCCGGTGTTCGGCGTGGCCGCGTCCGGTCCGGCACTGTTCGCCGCGGCCGCGGCGCAGGTCGGCTCACTCGACGGACATCGAGCGCATCTGGTCCAGATACGCGCGGGTGCGCGGATCGCCGGGGAAACGCTCGATGATCTCGCGCGCCACCTCGCCCGCGATCCACATCAGCGACGGCAGGGAGCGCCTGCTGCCCGCGAACGCGCGCATGCCCTCGGCCACCGCCAACTCCAGGTCGCGGTCGCGCACCGCGACCACGGCCAGCGTCAGATGTGCCTCGGAGACCCGCATCGGGTTGCGCACCGTGCCGTCGGGCCGGCTCGCGTTGCGGATCACATCGCGCGCGTAGCGTTCGGCGAGCCGATCCTCGCCGGCGACGCGGCAACAGTCCATCGCGTAGAAATCGAACTTGTTCGCATCGATGACGAAATGGTTGTCCAGATTTGCTGGATGTTCGAGTCGCTCCAAAATAGCTCGACCCTCGTTCAGCGCGATCTCCACCTCGCGCGGATTGCCCAGCCTGGCCCAGGCTTTGGCCCGCTGGGCAGCGAGTTGGACGCCGACACGCAGGTGCTGGCTTACTTCCAGCGTCGGCTGCACGGCCTCGATGACACCGCGGTAGTTACCTTGGGTCAGCGCGAACCACGCGGTCATTTCCGCCGCCCACGCGGCGATCTCGATGTTCTCCGCCTCCTGTGCCAGCGATTGGGCGGCGCGGCGGGTCGCCTCGGCGGCGGTGCGGCGGCCCAGGTCGTAGTCCACGCAGCCGACCAGCAGCGCGACCCATCCCGCGAGAACGAGGATTTCGCGGTGCTGGGCCAGGGTCAGGCGACCGTCCAGCAACGAGGTGATCCTGCGCAGCCACGCCGTGCCCTCGGTATGCAGGTCGTGCGGGTCGGCGTAGGAGTATTCGCAGCACAGGCGTTCGGCGGTGATGCGGATGGCCTCCAGCGTCACCGAGGACACATCGGACATGCGCAGCCGTCCGATGAACTCCAGCGTGTCCATGCCCGTGGCGGAGAGCAATTCGTCGTCGCGGTTCGGTCTGACCTTGGGGAAGAACGCCGCGGTCACCGTGTCGAAGGTGGCGGCGATGATGGGCGCGTAGAAGTCGTCGGGGCGTGATTCGCCCGATTCCCAACGGCGCCAATTGCGTAGCAGAGTACTGTCGGTCGGCAGGTTGTGCGAAGACTTTCCACGCATCACGCGAACAGCGTCGGCTTGCGACCACCCCCTCGCGTCACGCTCGGAGCGCATTCGGACAGCCCAGACGGGTCGATCGTCGGTAGCGGCCACGTCTGTAGTATCGCACCAGTTAACGTTTGGTGGCCCCAAGAGGGCAGGCAGATGTCCGTGTGTTGACAGCTACATTCGCGCCGCCGCATTGTGCATGCTGGTCATGGCGCCAGAAGTTAGCCAGCCCCTCCTGTAAGAGCAACTGCAAGTACATCTGCTCTTGCACGAAGCGCAAATACCCCGTAAAACGGGTGGATCCACATAAGAGAACAGCGATCCCAATCCAACGGAGGTTCGGGTGGAAGCGTTGATCTATGGATACTTGCGTGACGACCTGGCCGATGGCCACAGCAAGGAGCTCGAGGCGGCGATGAGCAGCCTCGCCCGCGAGGAAGGGCTGTGCTTCGCCGCAACGTTCCATGAATCGACCGGCGGTGACGGGACGGCTTTCGCCGAGCTCACAGCGGAACTCAAGCGCGCGGACGCGCATCATGTGGTGGTTCCCTCACTCGATCACTTTGCCGGTCAGACGATTCCGCGCGACATCCTGATCGCCAAACTGGCCCAGGACGCGGCGGCGCGGGTGTGGACCGTGGAGAGCTGACCGCCGCGACCGAATTGCCCGGTACCGCACCGATCCCCAGCGTCGCAGCCAGGTAGCCGCGCCGGCCGCGACCACACCCGCTGCAAGGGAAGCGAACAGCCCCGCGAGCCGGTGCTGTTCGAACAGCGGGTACACCTGCCAGTGCAGCAGATAGACGAACAGCGAACCGTCGGCCAGCACCGCCGCGCAGACGGCGACGGCAGCGGGAACCCGGACCGCGGACAGCCACACCAGTGCCAGCAAGCCCGCCATGATCAGTCGTTCCCGCTCGGGAACGCCGAAATATCCAGGCACCGCGATCAGTACGACGGCACTCACCGTCATCCGCTGCCACATCGACGTCGCCTTCGCCGCCGCCCAGCCGAGCGCGAAGAGCCACACCGCCAGCGGGGAGAACGGGACGTCCTTCGCCGAATACGAACCGAACGCCTGGTATCGGAAAACGAGGCACAGCGCGACCAGCGCCATCGCGAACCAGAACGGCTCGGCGCGTTGCCACCGGTCCACCACGGGCATCCGGAGCAGCAGCGCGGCGGCCAGCGTGAAATACACGAGCACCTCGAGAAACCACAGGTGCCCGGCGGTGGCGCTGTCGTGCGGGCCCAGAATCTTGTTCAGTAACAGGACATTCTGCCAGCCGTAGTAGTCACTGAATGCCAGCGTCAGCGCGACCCAGAGCGCCGTGGGCGCCGCAATGGATCCCACAGCGCGCAGCGTGTGCCGCAAGCGCTCGGCGGGTGGCGCCGCGGTTACGGCGAACCGCGCGAAGTTGAATCCGGCCACCCCGAGCAGTACGTGCGCCGCGCCCCACCGCACGAACACTTCGGCGTGCGCGCTCACGATCAGTACGATGCCGAGCGCTCGCAGCAGTGTTGCGGTGTCGATCGCCCGTCCGAAACGTTTGCGACCTCCCGGTATCTGCTCCAATTCCGCCACGGAGGTGGTCGGCCAGTCGGTGGGCAGGCTGCCGAGCGCCCGCTCCAGTCGTGCCGCGGTGGTCACGTAGGTCAGCGAATTCCCGCCGAGATCGACGAACGTGCTGTCCGCGTGGATCCGCGCGGGGTCGATGCCGAGGGTGGCGGCGTAGAGGGCGCGGATGTCACGCGCCTGCGGCGCGGATCCGGCCAGCAGGCGGATGCCGGTGTAGTCGGGTTTGCCATTCGGTAGCCGCGGTATTCGCTCGACCGGGCGGACCCGGATGGCGGCGGCGGGCAGGCCGGACAGGCGCGCGGCGAGTTCGGTCGGATCGGACCGCGGGGTCTCCACCGCGACGACCAGGTGCGCGTCGTCGTCGGCGCAACACGCCCTGAATCCGGCCGCCGTGAGCCCGGATTCGAGCCGCTCCAGATCGATGCGCAATCCGAAGATCTTGGCGAACCGGCTGCGTCTGCCGACCACCTGGTATAAGCCTTCCGGGGTGCGCCGGGCCAGGTCGCCGGTGCGCAGGGACTCGAGCGTGTGACCGAGTGCGAGGTCTCCGGCCGACTTCGCGTACCCCATCATCACATTGGCTCCGTGATAGACGAGTTCGCGCGATTCGTCCCCATCGTCGGATTCCTCGATCGGCTCGAGGGTGAATTCGCCGCCGGGGATCGGTATCCCGATGCAGTCGGGGTGCGCGCTCGCCAGATGCGCGGGCAGGTACGCCATCCGGGCGGTGGCCTCCGTCTGGCCGTACATGACCACGAACTCCCAGCCGTTTTCCTGGCCGAGCTCGGCGTATCGGCGCACTCGCTGCGGCGCCAGCCTGCCGCCCGCCTGGGTGACGTAGCGCAGGTGCGGCAAAGCCATGCGGGCGAAACCGATCCGATCGAGCAGATCAATGGTGTAAGGGACCGCGGCGAAAGACGTTGCGCGACACTCCCGGAACGCGCGCCAGAATTCCTTGTCCAGTACCGACCGGTCGGTGAGCAAGAGACTCGCCCCGCGCAGCAGATGGCTGTGCACCACCGACAGGCCGTAGCAGTAGAACATCGGCAAGGTGGTGGCCGCGCAGTCCTCCGGGCCGATGGACAAGTACTCGGCGATGGCCGCGGCGTTGGCGCTCAGGTTCGTCGCCGAGAGCCGGACGAGCTTCGGCGATCCGGTGGACCCCGAGGTACTCAGCAGCAGCGCGAGATCAGGATGCAGCCGATGCGCCGAAGTCTCCCGGACCATGCGGGCGCGGCCTTCCTCGACGAGGACATCGGGATCGTAGGCGTCCCGCAACTCACCAGTGATCTTCTCGGTGAGCAATACGACGCAACCTGCGCTGAGCGCTCCGAGATACGCGACGAGCGAGGCGAGGTCGTTGCGCGCGGCGAGCGCGACGAGGCGCCGGGCCGGGCCCAGTTCGGTCGCGTAAGCCTCGACGAGCGCCGCAAGCCGAGCGTAAGTGACCTGCCGCGCGAATTCGGGCACGGTAGCGCCGTCCGTGCCCGCATGGTCGGGGCAGTGGACGGCGATCCGGTCGTCGAAGGTGCGCAGACGCTCGACGATCGGATGGACGGTCACCGGCGAAAGTGTAGGAGGCGGCCGTTCCCCGGCCTGACGGCGACCCCCTGGCGAACTTCCGGTGAACGGCAGTCCCTCCCGAACACGCCGCCGCGCCGCCGATCAGAGACCGAAGCTGCCCGGACCTCGTCTGCGCAGGTACTTCTCGAATTCCGCCGCGATGGCGTCGCCATCGATCTTGGCCATCGCCTCGTTCACGTCGACCGCCGCGTCCCCGCGCTCCTCCAGCGAGCGCACGTACTCGCTGATCTCCTCGTCGCCCACGGTCATCTCGTTGACCGCGGTCTCCCAGTCCTCCGCCTGCTTGGGCAGTTCACCCAGCGGCACCTCGATGTCGAGCACGTCCTCCACCCGGTGCAGCAGCGCGATGGTCGCCTTCGGATTCGGCGGCTGGGAGACGTAGTGCGGGACGGCGGCCCAAAACGACACCGCCGGGACGCCCGCCTTCACGCACTGGTCCTGCAGCACGCCGGTGATCCCGGTGGGGCCCTCGTAGCGGGTCTGTTCCAGGTTGAACCGCTCGGCCGCCTCCTTGCTGTAGGCCGAGCCGGTGACCGGCACCGGTCTGGTGTGCGGAGTATCCGCGAGCAAGGCGCCGAGGATGACCACGGTCTGCACCCCGAGCTGCTCGATGAACTCGAGCAGGTCGCCGCAGAAGCTGCGCCAGCGCATGTTCGGTTCGATGCCGCGCAGCAGCACCACGTCGCGGTCGCTGCCGGGCGGCGAGCAGACCGACAACATCGTCGACGGCCACTGGATTTCCCTGGTCACCCCGTCCACCTGACGCACGGTCGGCCGGTTGACCTGATAATCGTAGTAGTCCTCGGAGTCGAGTTCGGCCAACGGCTCGGCGTCCCAGATCAGTTCCAGATGCTCGACGGCGCCGCTGGCCGCGTCACCGGCGTCGTTCCACCCCTCGAAGGCGGCGACCAGTACCGGATCCCGCAACGTCGGCAGTTCCGGATCGGGAGTTTCACTGGCGTTCACCCGGTCAGCCTACGGCGTGCGGCGATATGGCGTGTCGTATGGCGGCCGGACCGGGTGGCGTGTTCCCGCGAGCGAATGCGGCGGTGCCGCGGCGGGCGTGTGGTCCAGGCCACCGGGCCTCGACGCGGTGGCCTGGAACGTCCACCCCGCCCACTACGCTGGAACGCATGTCTGCGTCCATCCCCGCCGAGTTCGACACCACGCTACTCGACACGCTGCGCCGCCGTGTCGTCATCGGCGACGGTGCGATGGGCACCATGCTGCAAGCGGCTGATCTGACCTTGGACGATTTCCGCGGGTTGGAGGGCTGTAACGAGATCCTCAACGACACCCGCCCCGACGTCCTGCGCCATATTCATCGCGCCTATTTCGAAGCTGGCGCCGACGCGGTCGAGACCAACACCTTCGGCTGCAACCTGCCCAACCTCGCCGACTACGACATCGCCGACCGGATCCGCGACCTGTCCGAGCGCGGCACCCGGCTGGCCCGCGAGGTCGCCGACGAGATGGGCCCGTCCGCCGACGGTACGCCACGGTACGTGCTCGGCTCGATGGGGCCGGGCACCAAGCTGCCCACGCTGGGGCACGCGCCGTTCGCCGCGCTGCGCGACGCCTACGCCGAAGCCGCCCTCGGCATGCTGGACGGCGGCGCCGACGCCATCCTCATCGAAACCTGCCAGGACCTGCTGCAGGTGAAGGCGGCGGTGACCGGCAGCAGGCACGCGATGGCCCAGCTGGGCCGCCGGATCCCGATCATCACGCACGTCACGGTGGAGACCACCGGCACGATGCTGGTCGGCAGCGAGATCGGTGCGGCGCTGACGGCGCTGGAGCCGCTCGGTATCGACATGATCGGCCTGAACTGCGCGACCGGCCCGGCCGAGATGAGCGAGCACCTGCGCCACCTGTCCCGGCACGCGCAGGTGCCGGTCTCGGTGATGCCGAACGCCGGGCTGCCGGTGCTCGGCGCCGACGGGGCGGTGTATCCGCTCACTCCCGAGGAGTTGGCGGTCGCGTTGCGCGGGTTCGTCACCGAGTTCGGGCTGGCCCTGGTCGGTGGCTGCTGCGGAACCACGCCCGAGCACATCCGTCAGGTCACCGCCGCGGTGCGCGAGGTGGAGCCGGCCCTGCCGCCGGTCGCCGAGCGGCGCGCGCCCGTGCACGAGCCGAGCGTGTCCAGCATGTACACCGCGGTGCCGTTCGAACAGGACGCCTCGGTCATGATGATCGGCGAGCGGACGAACGCCAACGGCTCCAAGGCCTTCCGCGAGGCCATGCTGGCCGAGGACTGGCAGAAGTGCCTGGACATCGCCAAGGATCAGACCCGCGACGGCGCGCACATGCTCGACCTGTGCGTCGACTACGTCGGCCGGGACGGCACCCGCGACATGGCGGAGCTGGCCGCCCGGCTGGCCACCGCCTCGACGCTGCCGATCATGCTCGACTCCACCGAGGCCCCGGTGTTGCAGGCCGGGCTGGAACACCTCGGCGGGCGTTGCGCGGTGAACTCGGTGAACTACGAGGACGGCGACGGTCCCGATTCGCGTTTCCAGCAGACCATGCGGCTGGTCGCCGAGCACGGCGCCGCGGTGGTGGCGCTGACCATCGATGAGGAGGGCCAGGCCCGCACCGCGGCGAAGAAGGTGGAGATCGCCGAGCGGCTGATCGCCGACATCACCGGCAACTGGGGGCTGTCGGAGAGCGACATCATCATCGACACGCTCACCTTCACCCTGGGCACCGGCCAGGAGGAGTCGCGCCGCGACGGGCTGGAGACCATCGAGGCCATCCGCGAGCTCAAGCGCCGCCATCCCCGGGTGCAGACCACCCTCGGTCTGTCCAACATCTCCTTCGGCCTCAACCCGGCGGCACGACAGGTGCTCAACTCGGTCTTCATGCACGAATGCGTGGAAGCCGGTCTGGATTCCGCGATCGTGCACGCCTCCAAGATCGTCCCGATCAGCCGGATCCCGGACGAGCAGCGCGAGACCGCACTGGATCTGGTGTACGACCGTCGCGGCGAGGACTACGACCCGCTGCAGAAGCTGATGGCGCTGTTCGAAGGCGTGTCCACCTCCTCGTCGAAGGCGTCGCGGGCGGAGGAACTGGCCGCGCTGCCACTGTTCGAGCGGCTCGAGCGGCGGATCGTCGACGGTGAACGAGCGGGAATGGAGGCCGACCTCGACGAGGCCATGACCGAGGTGCCGCCGCTGCAGATCATCAACGAGACCCTGCTGGCCGGGATGAAGACGGTCGGCGAGCTGTTCGGCTCCGGTCAGATGCAGCTGCCGTTCGTGTTGCAGTCCGCCGAGGTGATGAAGGCCGCCGTCGCGTACCTGGAGCCGCACATGGATGCCACCGACGACAGCGGCAAGGGTCGCATCGTGCTGGCCACCGTCAAGGGCGACGTGCACGACATCGGCAAGAACCTGGTGGACATCATTTTGTCGAACAACGGCTACGAGGTGGTCAATCTCGGTATCAAGCAGCCGATCGCCACCATCCTGGACGCGGCGGTGGACAAGAAGGCCGACGTCATCGGCATGTCCGGCCTGCTGGTGAAGTCGACCATGGTGATGAAGGAGAACCTCGAGGAACTCAACGCCAAGGGCGTGGCCGAGCAGTTCCCCGTGCTGCTCGGCGGCGCGGCCCTCACCCGGTCGTACGTGGAGAACGATCTCACCGCGGTGTACGCGGGCGACGTGCACTACGCGCGCGATGCGTTCGAGGGCCTGCGGCTGATGGACGACATCATGACGCGCAAGCGCGGTGGCGAGATGGATCCGGACAGCCCGGAGGCCGTCGCCGAGCGGGAGCGGGCCGCCGAGCGCAAAGCGCGCCACGAGCGCTCCAAGCGGATCGCCGCGGAGCGCCGGGCGGCCGAGGTGCCCATCGTGGTGCCCGAACGCTCCGACGTCGCGGCAGGCCTGCCGGTGCCCGTGCCGCCGTTCTGGGGCACGCGTCTGGTGAAAGGTCTTGCCCTGCACGAGTACTCGGGTCTGCTGGACGAGCGGGCGCTGTTCCTGGGGCAGTGGGGCCTGCGCGGGCAGCGCAGCGGCGACGGGCCGAGCTACGAGGAACTGGTGGAGACCGAGGGCAGGCCACGCCTGCGCGCCTGGCTGGACCGGTTGAGCACGGAGGGCGTGTTGCAGCACGCCGCGGTGGTGTACGGCTACTTCCCCGCGGTGTCCGAAGGCGACGAGGTCATCGTGCTCACCGAACCGGAACCCGATGCGCCGGAACGGTACCGGTTCACCTTCCCGCGTCAGCAACGTGACCGTTTCCTGTGCATCGCCGACTTCATCCGTTCCCGGGAATACGCCCGAACGACCGGTCAGGTCGACGTCCTGCCGTTCCAGCTGGTCACCATGGGTCAGCCGATCGCCGACTTCGCCAACGAGCTGTTCGCGGGCGACAGCTACCGCGACTATCTGGAGGTGCACGGCATCGGCGTGCAGCTCACCGAGGCGCTCGCCGAGTACTGGCACCGGCGCATCCGCGAGGAACTCGTCCTCGACGGACACGCGGTCGCCGAGTCCGACCCGGCCGACGTGCTGGAGTACTTCAAGCTCGGCTATCGCGGCGCGCGTTACTCGTTCGGCTACGGCGCCTGCCCCGACCTGGAGGACCGCGCCAAGCTGGTCGACCTGCTCGAGGCCGATCGCATCGGCGTGGTGCTGTCCGAGGAGTTGCAGCTGCATCCGGAACAGTCCACCGACGCGTTCGTCCTGCTGCATCCGGAGGCGAAGTACTTCAACGCGTGAGCGTGCGCGGACGTGGTGCGGTGCCGACGGCCGGAGCGCCTCGGCGCCACGCTGTCAGCGCGAAGGCTGCGTGACCGTCGGCCGAGGGCTTTTGGAGCTGTGGCGGCACGGCTCCCTCGGCACGAGTCGGCGTCGCTGATTCCTGACACCGCCCGACACCGATTGATCTGTCGGGCGCCCCAGTTGCACCGCCTTCGGATCGGCCGCGGCCTTGCGGAGTCCGGCGGTGTGCGCGCCCTTCGCCGCGGAGTCCGCGACGGGCGTTGTGTGGTGTCGCGGCCGGAGGCGAGCAGCGGTGCAATGCGAGCCATAGCGAAAAGCTCTCGCGCCAAGAGCCTTTACTACCTGGTCGGATGTCGGTTCGCGCGCGAATCGGAGTGCGCGTCGGCGCGTCATGGCACGCGGGCACGCGGTGTTGACCTGGGCGATCGCCCATCCCCGCGCCGGGAGGTGGATGTCTGTCGGGTGGATGTGCCATTGTCGAAGGCGTTGTAACTGCATCCGGGGCAGTCGGCGGATGCGTTCGCGTCCCTGCTCAGTGGTGCGAAGCACCTCGGCGCGTACGCCTTCGGAGTCCATCCGGGCTTGCGCGTGGAGTGCGAAACGGCTAGGCGCGTAAGTAGGAGAGGCACACCACCATGACGGCGGATCGATTGATCGCGGGACGGTACCGGCTCACGGATCCGATCGGCACCGGCGCCATGGGTGTGGTGTGGCGAGCAACCGATGTCCGGCTGCAGCGCACCGTCGCGGTCAAACAGGTGTTGCTCGGACCCGGGCTGTCCGGGTCGGCGGCGCTGGAGGCGAAACGGCGTGCCATGCGGGAGGGGCGGATCGCCGCGCGGCTGCACCATCCGAACGCCATCACCGTGTTCGACGTGGCCGAGGAGGACGGCCAGCCCTGGTTGGTCATGGAGTACATGGACGCGCCCAGCCTGGCGACCAAACTGTCGGGCAATCGCACGCTACCGCCGATCGAGGTCGCCCAGATCGGCGCGCAGGCGGCGAGCGCCCTGGCCGCCGCGCACGACGCGGGGATCATGCACCGGGATGTGAAGCCGGCGAACCTACTGGTTGCCGACGACGGCACGGTCAAGATCACCGATTTCGGCATTTCCCGCGCGGTCGGCGACGTGACGGTCACGGCCACCGGCTTCCTCGCCGGGACGCCGGCCTATCTGTCGCCCGAGGTGGCGCGCGGCGAGGATCCTGAACCGGCTTCCGACGTCTTCGCCCTCGGTTCGACGCTGTACGCGGCGGTGCAGGGGACCCCGCCGTTCGGCGAGGGGGACAACCCGCTCGCCCTGCTGCACGCGGTCGCGGGGGCCGAGATCCCGCCACCCGAGTCCGCGGGCCCGCTGGGGCCGGCGCTGATGTACCTGCTCGCGCCGGCCGTCGCCGACCGCCCGACCATGCGGGAGGCGAAAGCGATCTTCGAAGCTGTTGCCGCAGGCCGAAATCCAGAGTTGCCCGCGGCGGTGACCACAGTGATTCCCGCGCCCGCCGCGGCGACGACCGTCCTGCCCGAACAGGCCGCCGCCGTATCGCCGGAGCAGCCGGTCGACACCGGGGTCACCGCTGTCGTACCCTTCGCCGGGCCGGGTCTGTCCGCGACGCAATCGGTCACGCCGCCGCCGGTGCCGAGGCGGCCCGGGGCGGCCGCGACGTTGCCGGGCGTTCTGCGGGGCAGGCAGCGCGGCAGGCTGATCGCCGTGGAAGTCGCCGCAGTGATCGGGGTGCTGATCCTGGTCGCCATCATCGCGACGCTGGCCACAGTGGACGGCGAGGGTGGCGCCGCGCCGACGTCGTCGGCCGTGCCTCCGACTGCCGTGGCGCCCGAGAACGCGCCGTCACCGGCCGACGCGGCCGGACCGGAGCCGCGACAGGCCCCGGCACAAGCTCCCGCCCAAGCCCCGGCGCAAGCGTCCGCACCACCGGCCCCCGGCCCCGCTCCCGGCCCGGCCTCCGGGCCTGTGCCCGCGACCACTTCCGCGGGAGCGCCGCCGCCCGCCCCGGGAACCACCCCGCCCGTACAGACGACGAACCCCGCGCCGAGCCCCACTCCGCCGCCCAGCACCACGCCCCAGCCCACCACGTCGAGCCCTGCCCCGACCACCACCGGCCCGACCGCCACCGCGACGACCACCCCGTCGGGGCCGCCGACACCCGACCGGATCGCCTCGTTCATCCAGGGCTACTACGGCATGCTGCCCGCCAACGTCTCGGGGGCCTGGACACAGCTCGCTCCTGGATACCAGTCGAAGACCGGTTACGACTCCTACATGAACTTCTGGGGCACGATCCGCTCGGTGAGCGTGGGCTCGGTCACGCAGAACGGTGCGAACCGGGCGGTGGTCGCGCTGACCTATACCCTGAAGAACGGCACGACGACCTCCGAGAACCGATGGATCGAGGTCGTCGGGGACAGTGCCAAGCTGCAGATCGCCGCATCGGGCACCTAACGGGCTCACCTCCGCGCGGCCGGGCGCCTGCTGTGTGCGCGACTTCGGCGTGGCTACGCCGATCATGCCGCTGTCTCGGCCATGCTCCGGCTCGGCGTGGGGCTGTGGAGGCACGCCCAGCGATGTGGTTCGCGCGGCTGTCTCCGCCTCGGCGCGACGGCCGGCCGCTGAACTGCGCCCGGTCCCTCCCTCTGCGCGGGCCGGGCGGACTTCGTCCAGCGGTACGGTTCGCGAGCCGACCGGGCTGCGGACGGCCCGCCGGGCTGTACCGATGACAGGGACGACATAGAGGAGAAGGACCGAACGTGACGGCGCGACTGGCCGGTGTGCTCTGGGACATGGACGGCACGCTGTTGGACTCGGAGAAACTTTGGGACGTCGCGGTGCGTGAACTGGCGCGCGAGCACGGCCACGAGATGACCGACGCGGTCCGGCACGCGCTGATCGGGGCATCGGGGCCGAACGCTCTGCGCATCATGTTCACCGGTCTGGGCATCGAGCCCACGCCCGACTCGCTGCGGGCGGCGGGGGAGTTCCTGGAACGGCGGGTCACCGAATTGATGACCGGGCCAATCCCGTGGCGGCCGGGTGCGAAGGACGCGCTGGCCATGGTTCGCGCGGCGGGTCTGTCCAGCGCGCTCGTCACCAATACCAAGCGGTCGCTCGCGGAATTCGGTCTCGACACCCTGGGCCGCGACTTCTTCGACGTGTCGGTGTGCGGCGACGAGGTGGCGCACGGCAAACCGGAGCCGGATGTCTACCTACGCGCCGCCGAGCTGCTCGAGCTCGATCCGGAACGCTGTGTGGCGGTGGAGGACTCGCCCACCGGCGCCCGTGCGGCACAGGCCGCGGGCTGCGCGCTGGTGGTGGTCCCGTGCGAGATCCCGGTGCCGCACGCGCCCGGTAGGGTGTTCCGGGAATCGCTGATCGGGCTGACCGTCGCGGATCTCGAACACGCTCTGCGCGTACGCGGTTGAGCCGTCGGGGGCGATCGTCCGCCGTGCCGCTTCGGCCCGACGCAGGCCGAGAGTTACTGTGCCGCAACGGGAGTGCTCGCAGCTGGTAGGTGTGACCGTGATCACCGGCAATCTCGCCGAATCCCGGGCGTGTCGGCGACCGCTCCACCAAAATGACGCCATGGCAGCGTTGGGTGTACTCGACGAGATCGTAGATATCGCACAGTATCCCCTGGCGGATCCGGACGGGTCTGCGCTGCGGGAGGCGGTGCGGCGCGCACGTGCCGAACTGGCCGACACCGGCTGCACCGTGCTGCGTGGCTTCATCCGCCCGGAACTGACCGAGACCTTGCGGGCGCAGGGGGAGCTGATGGCCCCGCACGCGCACTACGAGGTCGAGCGGGTCAACGCTTACAACATCCCCCTGGACGCCGAGCTGCCGGAGGATCATCCGGGCCGGATCGTGCTGGAGCGGGGTAACGCCTTCGTGCCTCGCGACCGCATCCCGGCCGACGCGTTGATCCACCGGCTCTACACCGACGAGCTGTTCCAGCGGTTCGTCGCCGACTGCTTCGGCCTGCCCGAATTGCACGAGTTCGCCGATCCGCTCGCCGGACTGTGCCTCAACGTCGTCGCGCCCGGTATGTCGCATCCCTGGCATTTCGACACGAACGAATTCACCGTCTCGATGCTGACCCAGCCCGCCGAGGACGGTGGTGTCTTCGAGTACTGCCCCGGTATCCGCACACCAGAGGCGGAACACCTCGACGACGTCCGCGCTGTGCTGACCGGCACCGGCGGGCGTTTCGTCCAGCGGCTCGAACTGCGACCGGGCGACCTGCAGCTGTTCCAGGGTCGCTTCTCGTTGCACCGCGTCTCACCCGTCGGCGGTGCGCGCGAACGCCATTCGGCTATTTTCGCCTACACCGATCGTCCCGGAATGGTCGGCACGGTGGAGCGCACCCGGCAACTGTTCGGTCGCGTGCTACCCGACCACCTAGCCGCCGCGGCCGACGCCGTCCGGGGCGATCGACTGCTCGACTGAGCCGAACGGCTCGACTGACCGAGCTCGACCCGAGAGGACCGACAGTGCCAGTGCCGTTACACACGACCGGGAAAGCGTCTTTCGACGACATCTACGACCGCCCCGATCCGCGCGCGTACTACGCGCGCATGTCCGATCTGGACTACCGCATTCCGGAACTGGCGAAACCGTTCTTCCAGCAGCAGATTCGGGAATTCCGCGCTTCCGCGCGGGTGGCCGTGCCGACGGTGCTCGACATCGGCTGTTCCTACGGTGTGAATGCCGCGCTGTTGCGTTTCGACACGACGATCGGCGAACTGGCCGAGCACTACGCCGTGGGCGACATCGATCGGGCCGGTCTGATCCAGCGCGACCGAGCCCGCGTCGCGTCGCCGGCCGCGGCGGACGACGTCCGCTTCCTCGGCATGGACGCCTCCCGCCCCGCCCTCGACTACGCGCGGGAGGCCGGGCTCCTGCACGATGTGGTGCACGCCGACCTGGAGTCCGGCGAACCGGCCGAGGAGCAGCGCGCCCTGCTGGCGACCGCCGATCTGGTCGTCTCCACCGGCTGTATCGGCTACGTCACCGAGAAGACCCTGACTCGCGTGGCCACCGCACACCCGCGCAGGCGGCCGTGGATGGCACACTTCGTATTGCGCATGTTCGACTTCGCACCGATCGAGGCGGAACTCGCCGCGCTCGGCTACCGGACCGAGCAGGCGCCGGGGTTGTACGAGCAACGCAGGTTCGCCTCACCGGCCGAGCAGGCGCAGGTACTGAACACCCTGTCCGCCAATGGGATCGACACGACCGGCCGGGAAGATCAGGGATGGCTGTATGCCAACCTGTACCTGTCCAGGCCGCTGCCGAAACATCACGCCGACACCGAGGACAAGCATTGACCGAACGCACCTTCGCCGCCGACGACCACCTACCCCGGGTGCCCCTGCCGACGCTGGAGGACAGCTGTGGCCGGTTCCTGCAGTGGTGCGAACCGCTGCTGACCGCCGACGAACTCGCCGCCACCCGGTCGGCGGTCGACGACCTGCTGCGACCCGAGGGGCCGGGGCGCACGCTGCACGCGGCGCTCGCGGAGTACGACGCGACGCCCGGGGTCGGCAGCTGGCTCGACCTGTTCTGGCCGTCGCGGTACCTGGGCAGGCGGGACCGGATCGCCCTGAACGCGAACTTCTTCTTCCTGTTCCGGGACGACACGCCCCTGGCCGCCTCCACCGAGGCAACTCAGGTGGACCGCGCCGCGGCCATCATCTCCGCCGCCGTGGACTACAAGCTGGCGCTGGACCAGGAGACCGTTCCGCCGGTGACCCAGCGCGGGCAGCAGTTGTCCATGTGGCAGAACAAGTACCTGTTCTCCGAGACCAGGATTCCCGGCGCGGAGCAGGACACGGTGCGAGTCCCCTACAGCGAGGACTGGCCGGGCCCCTCCCAGGCCCGGCACATCGTCGTTTTCTTCCACGGCAGCCCGTTCCGGATGGACGTTCTCGGCCCGGACGGAGCGCCGTACTCACCGGAGGACCTCGCCGACGGGCTGCGCGCGGTGCTCAAGGCGGGCGCCCGCCCGGCCCGTACCGACACCGCCGTCGGGCAGCTCACCACCAAGGCCCGCGCGGAATGGGCGGAGAGCAGGCAGCGGCTGCTGGACGAACCGACGAACGCCGCGGCGCTCGACACCATCGAGACGGCGCTGTTCGCCGTCTGTCTCGAGGACTTCGCTCCGCGCGACGAACTGCACGCGTGCGACGAACTGCTGCACGGCGACAGTGCGAACCGGTGGTTCGACAAGTCGGTGTCCTTCATCGTCTTCGGTGACGGACAGGCGGGCATCAACGTCGAACACTGCGGGCTAGACGGCACCACGATCCTCTCGTTCGTGGACGCCCTGCTGGAGACCCCGGTGCAGGAACACGCCACGCGCTCCGGCGCGCAGGCGCAGGGACTGCCCGCGGTGGAGCCGATCGAGTTCGTGCTGGACGAGGCGCAGCGCGGTGACATCGCCGCGGCGGGCGCCGCCTTCGCCCGGTACGCCGCGGAGAACGCCACCCAGACGCTGTCGTTCCCGGACTTCGGCACCATGCAGGCCAAACAGCTGGGCATCTCGCCGGACGCGTTCGCGCAACTGAGCTACCAGCTGGCCCATCGGCGCAGCAAGGGGCTCACCGGCGCCACCTACGAGTCCATCGCGACCAGGCAGTACCGCAACGGCCGCACCGAGGCCATGCGGGTGGTCACTCCGGAGATGATCGCCTTCGTGGACGCGATGCAGGACCCGGACGCGAGCGCCGAGGCCCAGCTCGCCGCGGCGCGGACGGCCGCGGCCGCGCACGTGGAACGGGCCAAGCAGTGCCAGGCCGGGGCCGCGCCCGAGCAGCACCTCTGGGAGTTGCAGTGGATCCAGCGCCGTCGCGGTGCGGAACTGGGCGTCACCGACCCGATCCCGCTCTACGACAGCCCCGGCTGGACGATCATGCGCGACGACTACCTGAGCACCAGCTCGGCGCCGTCGGTCAACATCCGTTACTTCGGTTTCGGCTCCACCAGCTCCCGGTGCATCGGCATCGCCTACGTCCTGCTCCCGGACCGCTGGAATCTCTACCTCGCCACTCCGAAGCCGGTCGCCGACCAGATGCACGCCTTCGCCGACCACCTGCGCGCGGCGGTCGCCGATCTGCGGGCGTTGCTCGCCGCGAACTAGGCGCCCTCCGGCCCGGTTCTTCCGCACCTGCCAGGGGCGGAGGAGCCGGGCGGTCGCCGTTCCCGGCCATCGTGGGCCGGAGCAACGGGCCCGCATCCGGGTCTGAAACAATGGCTCATCGTGAAGAACTTCGAATCCCTGTTCGCCGAGCTGCAGGATCGTGCGGTCAACCGCCCCGAGGGGTCCGGAACCGTTGCCGCGCTGGACGCCGGCGTGCATACCCAGGGTAAGAAGGTGCTCGAAGAGGCCGGTGAGGTATGGCTGGCCGCCGAACACGAGAGCGACGAGTCGCTCGCCGAGGAGATCTCCCAGCTGCTGTATTGGGTGCAGGTGCTGATGGTGGGTCGCGGGCTGAAGCTCGAGGACGTGTACCGACATCTGTGACGGCCGTCCGACACCCCGTCTCTCCTCCCGAAAGGACCTCTCCCATGCTGCGCGTCGCAGTCCCCAACAAAGGCGCCCTGTCCGAATCCGCCGTCTCGATCCTCGCGGAAGCGGGCTACCGCAAGCGCACCGATTCCCGCGACCTGACCGTTCTCGACCCGGCCAACCAGGTCGAGTTCTTCTTCCTGCGGCCGAAGGACATCGCCATCTACGTCGGCTCCGGGGAACTCGATCTCGGTATCACCGGACGTGATCTGGCACTGGATTCCGGCGCGCCGGTGCAGGAACGGCTCGCCCTCGGGTTCGGCCGCTCCACCTTCCGCTACGCCGCCCCCGCCGGGCGGGAGTGGAAGGTCGAGGACCTCCACGACAAGCGGATCGCCACCTCCTACCCGAACCTGGTGCTGGACGATCTGCGCCGCCGGGGCATCGAGGCCGAGGTGATCCGCCTGGACGGCGCGGTGGAGATCTCCATTCAGCTCGGCGTCGCCGACGCGATCGCCGATGTCGTCGGCTCGGGGCGCACGCTGCGTCAGCACAATCTGGTGGCCTTCGGAGAGTCGCTCTGCGATTCCGAGGGTGTGCTGGTCGAGCGCAAGGACGCCGACCAGAGCGACCGGGCGCGCAACCAGCTCATCGCCCGGGTTCAGGGCGTGGTCTTCGCCCAGCAGTACGTCATGCTGGATTACGACTGCCCGAAGGAACTGCTCGACGAGGCGTTCGTCATCACCCCCGGCTTGGAGTCGCCCACCGTGGCGCCGCTGGCCGATACCGGCTGGATGGCCGTGCGTGCGCTCGTTCCGCGCAAGCAGAGCAACGAGCTGATGGACCAGCTGGCGGATCTGGGCGCGAAAGCCATCCTGGCCACCGATATTCGCTCCTGCCGCGCATTCTGAACGCCGAATTCGTCCCAAACGCCTGATCGGCTCAGGCTGAGCGCAATCGGTGTGCGCTGTGACCGGGTGTTGCTACCGTGCGGCCTCTCGATGAGGAAACGCAAGGAGCCCCCGTGTCACAGTCACCACCCGAGGAGCAGTCGGGCAGCACATTCACCTGGAACGAAGACTGGCTGGCGGCGATCGCCGGGCTGCTCCTGATCGTGCTGGTTCTGCTCGGCGTGATTCCGGATCGGCTGGTGCCGTGATGGCCGAGAGCGGTGCCGGAACGGCGAAAGAATCGACGGCGCCGACCGGCGACGAGCCCGGCCCGCGGTCGGCGGGTGCCGATGTCCCGTCCTCGGAAACCGAAGTGCTGCAGGCGGTGTCCCGTCCGACGGCGGGGGCGATCGCCGCCGGCATCGCGGTCGTGATCGTGCTGGGCGCTCTCACCCGCTACTTCGAGACACACGTCCCGCGGTGGGCGGTGGACACTCCGTTCCAGCGGGTCGCCAAGTCGATCGAATACCCGGTGTACGCCATCGCGCTCGGCTTGATCGGCAACGTCGTACTGACGAGACTCGCCCTGCGCGAGCGACTTTCGGCGGGCTTCCGCACCGAGTTTTTCATCAAGACCGGAGTGGTGCTGCTCGGCGCGTCGATCAATCTGAAGATCCTCCTCACCGCGGCGGGCCCGTCGATCGTGCAAGCGCTGCTGCTGATCACGGCCGTGTTCGGCTTCACCTGGTGGCTGGGCGGGCGCCTCGGCCTGGACGACAAGCTGCGCGCGCTGCTGTCCTCGGCGGTCTCGATCTGTGGCGTCAGCGCGGCCATCGCCGCGGCGGGTGCGGTGCAGGCGCGACGCGAGCAGATCGCCTACGCGGCTTCGCTGGTGATCGTCTTCGCCCTGCCCTCGATCTTCCTGCTGCCCTGGTTGGCGGAGACGCTCGGGTTGCCGGACGCGGTCGCGGGCGCCTGGATCGGCGGCAACATCGACACCACCGCGGCGGTCGCGGCCTCGGGCGCGATCGCGGGGGAGCAGGCGCTGCAGATCGCCACGATCGTCAAGACCACGCAGAACGCGCTGATCGGTGTGGTCGCGATCGCGCTGACCGCGTACTTCACGCTGCGCGTCGAGCGCGTGCCCGGCGCGGTGCGGCCCTCGGTGCGCCAGTTCTGGGAGCGGTTCCCGAAGTTCGTGCTCGGCTTCATCGCCGCATCGATCATCGGCACGCTCTACCTGCAGGCGGCGGACAAGAAGTCGGGCGCGGCGCACATCGCGATCGTCAACGATCTTCGCACCTGGTTCCTGATCTTCGCGTTCGTCTCCATCGGCTTGGAGTTCTCGCTGCGCGGACTACGCGAAGCGGGCTGGCGGCCGGTGGTGGTGTTCGGATCCGCGGTGGTCGTGAATCTCGCCGTGGGTCTGGGGCTTTCGGTGCTGTTGTTCCATTACTTCACCGTCTGAGGCGACTCGTGAT
>NZ_JBHVDM010000034.1:0-69462 GCF_042802775.1 Nocardia sp. NPDC057455
GCGCGGAGCGGACGAGCCCGGGAAACGCACGCGCTCAGGCGCGCTGACTGCTGATCGAGACCACCTCGCCGGTCAGATAGGTGGTGTAGTCGCTGGCCAGCATGGCGATCGTCGCGGCGACCTCCCACGGCTCGGCCGCGCGGCCGAACGCCTCCCGCTCCGACAGGTGATCGAGCAACTCGGTCGAGCTGACCTTGTCCAGGAACGCGTGCCTGGCGATGCTCGGGGCCACCGCGTTGATCCGTACGCCGAGTTCGGCGGCCTCGATCGCGCTGCATCGGGTCAACGCCATGACGCCCGCCTTCGCCGCGGCGTAGTGCGCCTGGCCGTGCTGCGCCCGCCAGCCGAGCACGCTGGCGTTGTTCACGATCACGCCGCCGTGCCCCGCGTCGCGGAAGTAGCCGAGAGCGGCGCGGGTGCACCGGAAGGTGCCGTTCAGGGTGATGTCGAGAACTCGATCCCACTGCTCGTCGGTCATGTCGACCACGGGCGTCTCCCCGCCGAGCCCGGCGTTGTTGACCATGATGTCGATCCGCCCGAGGGCCTCGGCGGCACCGCGGATCAGCGCGTTGACCTGGTCGGTGCGCTGCACGTCACAGGCGATCGAGGCGACCCGCCGGTCCGGGAACTCACCGGCCAGCTCGGCCGCGGTATCCGCCAGACGTCGCTCGTGCCAGTCGGAGACCACCACGTCCGCGCCCTCGGCCAGCAGCCTGCGCGCGGTGGCCGAGCCGATGCCGGTGCCCGCGGCCGCGGTGATCACGGCGGCGCGTCCGGTCAGCAGGCCGTGCCCCGGAACAGGCGCGGGGGCGACCGACAGCGGGCCGGTCACGGACGCGCCTCGCGCGGTAGACCGAGCACGCGCTCGGCGATGATGTTGCGCTGCACTTCGTTCGAACCTCCGTAGATGGTGTCGGCGCGGGTGAACAGATACAGCCGCTGCCATTCGTTGAGATCGTCCTCGCCCGTCACCAGGCCGCGAGCGCCGAGCACGGCCATCGCCAGCTCACCGAGCCCGCGATGCCAATTGGCCCAAAGCAGTTTCCCCACCGAGGCCTGGCCCGCGCCGTCGTCCACACCCGCGCCCTCCATCGTGCGCATGGCGTGCGCGCGCAACACCCGCAGGCCGACCCAGGCCCGGTCGATCCGGTCGGCGATCAGCGGATCCTCGGCCGCGCCGATCCGGCGCGCCAATGCCTCGATGTCGGCCAGTTCCCGGGCGAACCGGATCTGCTGCCCCAAAGTGGAGATGCCGCGCTCGAAGGTGAGCGTGCCCATGGCGATGCGCCACCCGTCACCCGGCTCGCCGACCACCAGGTCGGCCGCGGTGCGGGCGTTGTCGAAGAAGACTTCGTTGAACTCCGACGTGCCGGTCAGCTGGATGATCGGGCGCACGTCGATGCCCGGCTGCTTCATCGGGACCAAGAGATAGGACAAACCCTTGTGCCTGGCGGACCCGCGCTCGGTGCGGGCGACGACGAAGCACCAGTCCGCGACGTGCGCCAGCGAGGTCCAGATCTTCTGCCCGTTGATCGACCACTCGTCGCCGTCCAAGTGCGCGGCGGTGGTGATCGCGGCCAGGTCGGAGCCCGCGCCCGGTTCCGAATAGCCCTGACACCACAGTTCGCTGACATTGCGGATGCCCGGCAGGAACCGGTCCTTCTGCGCCTGGGTGCCGAACGCGAGCAGGGTGGGGCCGAGCAGTTCCTCGCCGACGTGCGACACCCGCGCGGGGGCGTTCGCCTTGGCGTACTCCTCGTGGAAGATCACTTGCTGGCGCACCGTGGCCGAGCGGCCGCCGTACTCCTTCGGCCAGCCAAGGCAGGTCCACCCGGCCGCGGCGAGGTGGCGATCCCAGGCCAGGCGTTCGTCGAACGCCTCGTGTTCGCGGCCGGGTCCGCCGAGGCCGCGCAGCCCGCGGAATTCTCCGTTGAGGTTCTCCTCCAGCCACTCGCGCACTTCGGCGGCGAATCGCTCGTCCTGCGCGGCGGAAAACCGCCCGTCCGGAGCGGCGGTGTCGGATTCTGAGGTCTGGATCGCACCCACGCCGGTAGGATAACCTACCAAGCACTTGCTTTGTAGAGCACACGCATAAGTGACTCGCGGACGGTGAGGACAACCGTGACAACCCCTGCACAGACGACACCGATGGCACTGCACCACGCCGCTCGGACCTTCGGCGATGCCCCGGCGATCGCCGACGGCGAGGTCCGGCTGGACTGGACCCACTTGCTCGAGGCGGTCCAGGAAGTGGCGCGGGCGCTGATCGCGCGTGGCGTGCGGGTGGGCGACCGCGTGGCCATGTGGGCGCCCAATACGCACCACTGGGTGGTCGCCGCGCTGGCCACGCACTACGCCGGAGCGGCACTGGTACCGCTGAACACCCGCTATGTGGCCGACGAGGCCGCCGACGTGCTCGGGCGCGTGGACGCGAAGGCGCTGTTCATCGCGGGGACGTTCCTCGGCCGCGACCGGCTGGCGGAATTGCGCGCGACCGCCGCGGACCTGGCCATCGACACGGTGGTGGTGATCCCGGTCGAGCCGGGCACCGAGAACACCGACATCGCCGCGCTGGACTGGTCGGAGCTCGCGACCGTCGCCGCGCCGGTCGGCGTGGCCGAGGCCGAGCAGCGCGCCGAGTCGGTCGGCCCCGACGACATCTCCGACATCCTGTTCACCTCCGGCACCACCGGCCGCAGCAAGGGCACGCTGGTCGCCCACCGGCAGGCGCTGTCGGTGGTACGGGCCTGGGCCGAGTGCGCCACCTTGTGCGGCGACGACCGGTATCTGGTGGTGAACCCGTTCTTCCACAACTTCGGTTACAAGGCGGGCATCCTCGCCTGCCTGGTCACCGGGGCCACGATCATCCCGCAGGCCACCTTCGACGTGCCGGAGACGATGCGGCTGATCGGCGCGGAGCGGGTCACCGTGCTGCCCGGCCCGCCGACGATCTACCAGACGATCCTGGATTTCCCGCGCCGCGCCGAATTCGACCTGAGCTCGCTGCGGGTGGCCGTCACCGGCGCGGCGACGGTGCCGGTCGTGCTGATCGAGCGGATGCGCTCGGAGCTGGCCTTCGACGTCGTCATCACCGCCTACGGCCTGTCCGAGAGCGCGGGCTTCGGCACCATGTGCCGCGTCGAGGACGACGCCGATACCATCGCGAACACCTGCGGCAGGCCGATCGCGGATTTCGAGCTGCGTCTCGGCGAGGCGGGCGAGGTCCTGCTGCGCGGGCCGAACGTGATGCTGGGATACCTCGACGACCCGGACAGCACCGCGCAGACGATCGATGCCGACGGCTGGTTGCACACCGGCGACATCGGCACGATCGACGAGCGCGGGTATCTGAAGATCACCGACCGGCTCAAGGACATGTACATCTCCGGGGGCTTCAACGTCTATCCGGCCGAGGTCGAACAGGCGCTGGCCCGGCTGGACGGCGTGGCCGAGTCCGCGGTCGTCGGCGTGCCCGACACCAGGATGGGCGAGGTGGGCAAGGCGTACGTGGTGCGCAAGCCCGGCTCGGCGCTCACCGAGGACCAGGTACGCGCCCACGCGGCGACCGTGCTGGCCAACTTCAAGGTGCCGCGAGTCGTCGAATTCCGTGACCAGCTGCCTTACAGCGCCGCCGGGAAAGTGCTCAAGCGTCAACTACGTGAGGAGAAGTCGTAATGTCGGAACCGGCAACCGCGAACGAGGGTCCGGCGATCCCGGACGAAGGTGAAGTGGTCACCTACGAGCGGCGCGGACGCGTCGCGATCGTCACGCTGAACCGGCCGGACTACCGCAACGCGCAGAACTCGGTGATGACCTACGCCATCGACGCCGCCTTCGAGCGCGCGGTGGAGGACCCCGAGGTTGGCGTGATCGTGCTGGCGGGCAACGGGAAACACTTCAGCGCCGGGCACGACATCGGCACGCCCGGCCGCGACCACCACGTGCGATACCAGAACAAAGCGGCGCTGTGGTGGGACCACGTGGACCGGGCCGGCGGCGATCAGCGCTTCGCCCGCGAACTCGAGGTCTACCTCGGCATGTGCAGGCGCTGGCGGGAGATTCCGAAACCGACCATCGCCATGGTGCAGGGCGCCTGCATCGCGGGCGGACTGATGCTGGCCTGGGTGTGCGATCTGATCATCGCCTCCGACGACGCGTTCTTCTCCGATCCCGTGGTCCGCATGGGCATTCCGGGCGTCGAGTACTTCGCCCACCCGTGGGTGATGGGTCCGCGCGCGGCCAAGGAATTCCTGTTCACCGGCGACCGGTTCGACGCCGCGCAGGCCAAGGAATGGGGCATGGTCAACCGAGTGGTGCCCCGCGCCGAGCTGGAGACCGAGACGTTGGCGCTGGCCGAGAAGATCGCCACCATGCCGCAGTTCGGTCTCGCGCTGACGAAGAAGGCGGTCAACCAGGCCGAGGACCTGATGGGCATGCGGTCGGGCATGGACTCGGTCTTCGGGCTGCACCACTTCGCGCACGCGCACAACGCCGAAGTCGGCGCCGACTCGCTGGGCGGCATGAACGCCAAGTCGATGAAGGCCTCCGCGAGCACCGCAGAACAGAACGGAACGACGTAGTGGATCTGGATCTCGACCAGGCGACCCAGGAATTCCAGCGGGAGGTCCGCGAATTCCTCGCCGCGAACAAACCCGCTCGACCACTGGCCTCGATGGACACGAAGGCCGGATTCGAGGCGCACCGCGCGTGGGAGCGCACCCTCGCCGACGCCCGGCTCTCGGTGGTCGCGTGGCCGGAGGAGTTCGGCGGACGCAACGCCTCGCTGCTGGAATGGGTGCTGTTCGAGCAGGAGTACTACGCGGCGGGCGCGCCGGGCCGGGTCAGCCAGAACGGCATATTCCTGCTGGCGCCGACGCTGTTCGAACACGGCACGCCCGAACAGCTGGAGCGGATCATGCCGCGGATGGCGCGCGGCGACGACATCTGGGCGCAGGCATGGTCGGAGCCGGAAGCGGGCAGCGACCTGGCCGGTATCCGCTCGACGGCCCGGCGCACCAACGGCGGCTGGCTGCTGAGCGGCCAGAAGACCTGGAGTTCGCGCGCCGCCTTCGCGGACTGGGCGTTCGGGCTGTTCCGCAGTGATCCCGAAGCCGAACGGCACAAGGGCCTCACCTACGTCATGTTCCCGCTGACCGCCGACGGGGTCTCGGTACGCCCGATCCCGCAGCTGGACGGCGAACCCGGCTTCGCGGAGATCTTCCTCGACGACGTGTTCGTGCCCGACCGCGACGTGATCGGCACAGCCGGCGAGGGCTGGCGGGTGGCGATGAGCACCTCCAGCAACGAACGCGGCCTCTCGCTGCGCAGCCCCGGCCGGTTCAGCGCCACCGCGCGGCGGCTGATCGAGCTGTGGCGCGAGACGGGCGCGGAGCACAACACCGCGCAGCGCGACGCCGTGGTGGACGCCTGGATCGGCAGCGAGGCCTACCGGCTGCACACGTTCAGCACGGTCACCCGCCTCGACGAGGGCGGCAAGCTGGGCGCGGAATCGTCGATCACGAAGGTGTTCTGGTCCGAGCTGGACATCGCCATGCACGAGACCGCGCTCGACGTGCTCGGCACATCCGCGGAGCGTTCCGGGCCGTGGACCGACGGATACCTGTTCGCGCTGTCCGGCCCGATCTACGCGGGCACCAACGAGATCCAGCGCAACATCATCGCCGAGCGGCTGCTCGGACTACCGAGAGGAAGCAGCCGATGAGGTTCGCGCTCAGCCCCGAACAACTCGATTTCGGCGCCAGCCTGCGCAAATTGCTGGAAGCGGGCCGTGCGCCCGCCGCCGTGCGCGCGTGGGCGTCGGGCGACAGCGGGCCGGGTCGCGCGCTGATCCGGCAGCTGGCCGATGCCGGTGTGCTCGGCCTCGCCGTCGCGGAGCAGCACAGCGGTATCGGCGCCGAGCCGATCGACCTGGTCGTGGCGTTCCAGGAGCTGGGGCGGGCAGCCGTGCCCGGACCGCTGGTGGAGACCGCTGCGGCGATTCCGGCCCTGCTGCAAGCGCTTCCGGACCAGGATCTGGCGGCACGGTGGTTGCCCGGCTTCGCGGAGGGCGCGGCGCTGGGCACCATCGCCTTCGCGCCGCCCGGCCCCGGCGTCGCGCTGGACGCCGACACCGCCGAGGTGGTCCTGCTGGCCGGCGACAACCAGCTGGCCATCGGCCACCGCACCGGCCTGGTGCGATCGGTCGATCCCGCCCGCCGCCTGTTCGCGGTTGCCGCGGCCGAGACCGTCGCCGAGGGCGATCAGGTCCGCCCGGCCGTGGCCGCCGGTTTCGACACCGGCGCGCTGGCCTGCGCGGCTCAGCTCCTCGGCGCCGGGAAGGCTCTGCTGCACGCGTCGACCGAATACGCCAAGCAACGCAAGCAATTCGGCAAGCCGATCGGCGAATTCCAGGCCGTGAAGCAGAAGCTCGCGGACGTGCTGATCGCACTGGACTTGGCCGAACCCCTGCTCTACCGGGCGGCGCTGACCATGACCGAGACAACTCGGAGCCGGGACGTGTCGGCCGCAGTGATCGCCTGCGGCGATGCCGCCTACCGCGCGGCCCGCGCCGCCCTCCAGGTGCACGGCGCGATCGGTTACACCGCCGAGTACGACCTCTCCCTGTGGCTGACCAAGGTGACCGCCCTGCGTTCGGCCTGGGGCACGCCGGATCTGCATCGTGCCCGGATCGCACGGGCACTGCGGGAGGACACCGACTCGAATCGCGCCGCGCGAGGCATCGCATGAGCGGTCGGGCCACTGCCGAAAGGCCACACAGCACGGGTAATCAGGCCCGGAGAAGGCAGCGAAGCGTAACCACGCGGGGCCCAGCGCATGCCGGAAACAGACACAGCACGAGCGGTCGGTCCCGCAGGACACAGCGAGACGTGACCACGGAGTGTTCCCGCTCATGCGCGAAAGGACACCGATGAGCACCGACGAACATCAGGAATTCCTCGCCTCGGTGCGGGCGCTGCTGACCAAGCACGCGGGCTCGGCGGCGGTGCGCGCCGCGATGGACACCGAACTCGGCTACGACCCGGCCCTGTGGCGGCTGCTGTGCGAGCAGATCGGGGTCGCCGCCCTGGCGATTCCCGAGGAGTTCGGCGGCTTCGGCGCAAGTCTGGTCGAATCCTTGCTGGTCGTGGGCGAATTGGGACGCACGCTCGCCGGAGTTCCGATGCTCGGCTCGGCCGTGCTCGGCGCGCAGGCCGTGCTGCTGTCGGGCGACGCCGAAGCCTGCGCGCGGCTACTGCCCGAGGTAGCGGAGGGCACGCGCACGATCGCGCTCTGCTGGGCGGACGAGCGCGGCTGGGACGAACCGGGCGTACACGAGACGAACGGCGCCCTCAACGGGACCACGCATTACGTGCTCGACGGGATGTCGGCGGACACCCTCGTCGTCGTCACCCGGACCGGCCTGTTCGAGGTCGAGCCCACCGCGGCTGGCGTCACCCGGCGATCCGCGCCCACCATGGACCCCACCCGCAAGCTGGCCGAAGTCGATTTCGCCGACGTGCGCGCGCGACGGCTCGGCTCGGGCGACCAGGCGGCGGCCGTCGCCCGGCTGCGCCGCATCGCATGGGCCGCCGTAGCCGCCGAGCAGGTCGGGGCCGCCGACCGCTGTCTGGAGACGACGGTGGAGTATGCCAAGTCCCGCGTGCAGTTCGGCCGGGTGATCGGCAGTTTCCAGGCACTCAAGCACCGCATGGCGGACATGTACGTGCTGCTGGAATCGGCCCGGTCGGCGTCGGTCGCGGCGACCGCGGCGGTGGCGGCGGACAGCCCGTCGGCCGCCGAAGACGTGTGGGCCGCTCGCGTGCACTGTTCGGAGGCGCTCACCGCCATCGCGGCCGAGACCGTCCAGCTGCACGGCGGCATCGCGATCACCTGGGAACACGACGCGCATCTGTTCTTCAAGCGGGCCCACGGGGATGCGCAACTGTTCGGCGCAGCGCACCGTCCGGTGACGCAGCCCGCCTGAGCCCGGCGGCGGCGCACCGGTCCGGATCGACGGTGCGCCCTGTGCCGAGTGGCTGACGGCTGCTGAACCGATGAACTAAGATGTGACATGCGCCACATGCGCATAGGCGGGGATGCGTTTTCGAGTGGCACCGCAGGTCGGGATCGGTGCCGTCGCGAGTCGAACTGCCGACTCGTCACCCAACAAGTCGTCGGGGCCCACCAGCCGGGAGGATGCCATGACGCAAACAGTGAATTCCGATCTCGAGGCATTACGGTCCACCATGGACGGGCCGGTGTTCGGCCCTACCGACGCCGGGTACGACGGAGCACGCGCCATCTGGAACGGCGACATCGACCGGCATCCCGCTGTGATCGCCCAGTGCCTGTCGCCCGGTGACGTGGCCGCGGCGCTGGCCTTCGGCAGGGAACGCGGACTGGAGATATCCGTCCGCGGCGGAGCTCACTCCTACAGCGGGACCGCGGTCGGCGAGGGCGGCCTGATGATCAACCTCAGCGCCATGAAGGGCGTCGGGGTGAATCCGGAAACCGGGCGAGCGCGGGTCGGCGGCGGAGCGACGATGGCGGACCTGGACGCCGCGACTCAGGCATACGGGTTGGCGGTGACCGGCGGGGTGATCAGCGACACCGGAGTCGGCGGCCTCACCCTCGGCGGCGGCATGGGCTGGCTGACCCGCATGGCCGGGCTTGCCATCGACAACCTCGTCTCGGCACAGGTGGTTCTCGCCGACGGCCAGGTGATGCGGGCGTCCGAAGCCGAGAACGCGGATTTGTTCTGGGCACTGCGCGGAGGCGGCGGCAATTTCGGCGTGGTCACCGAATTCGAGTACCGCCTGCATCGCGTGGGGCCGGAAATCCACCTCGGCCTGTTCTTCTGGGACATGCCGGATGGGACCGCCGCACTCCGCCTGATCCGGGAGTTCATTCCCACGCTGCCGCGACGGTCGGGAGCGTTGATAGCGCTGGCGATGTCGGCGCCGCCCGCGCCTTTCGTCCCGGAGCGGTACCACGGCCGAGCGGGCCACGCATTGATCGTCGCGGGTTTCGGCACAGCCGAGGAGCACACCGCCGCGGTGGCGCCGATCCGCGAAGCACTGCCACCGCTGTTCGAATTCCTCAGCCCCATTCCGTATGCGGGGTTGCAGCGAATGCTCGACGGCGCAGCGCCGTGGGGTCTGCACGGATACGAAAAGGCGCTGGACCTGGGTGATTTCTCGAACGACGTCATCGCGGCCCTGACCGCGAACGCCGCCGAGAAGACCTCGCCGCTGTCATTCATGCCGATCTTCCCGCTCAGCGGCGCGTTCAGCACCGTCGGCGAGGACGACACGGCATTCGGTGGCGCGCGCACCCCGCATTACGGGTGCAATATCAGCGCGATCGCTCCCGACGCCGAGACGCTCGCGCTCGACCGGGACTGGGTGCGCAGAACATGGGAAGCGCTGCGCCCCATGGCTTCCAACCGCGGCGGGTACGTGAACTTCATGGCGGACGCGGACCGCGACCGAGTCCGCGAATCCTACGGAAGCACCAAATACGCGAAGCTGGCCCACATCAAGGCCAGCTACGATCCGGGCAATGTCTTCCACCGCAACGCCAACATAGTCCCCAGCTGACCCGGTCACCTGCCCGAGTGTCCGAGAGCCCGGGGATGCAACCCGTTCAGAACGATCTGCACGAGTCGGCGCCAATCGCCGCTACCGCTTCCGATGGTCGCGGACAACGCGCCGACGATCATGTAGACGTCCCTGACCGTGCAGTCGTCGCGCAGTGTTCCCGCCGCCCGGTCCCGCTCGAGCAGCTCGCCGATCACCTCTTCGAGCCTGCTGCGTGATTCGCCACGCGGCTCGCTGCCGGCCGATTGCCGCGCTGCCTCGATGGCCGCCGACAAGCCTCGATCCTCCGTCAGCACCTCGCCTACGTGGTGCAAATAGCGTGCGAGCCCCTGCCCCGGCTCGGCCCGCAGGCATTCGGTACGGGCGAATTCCTCGATCTCGGCGAAGCGCTGCGCGGCCGCGGCCTCGATGAGGTCGGCCTGGGTGGGGAAATGGCGGTAGACGGTGCCGATACCGACTCCGGCGGCGCGCGCGATCTCGGGCAGTTGCACCGCGCTGCCGCGCTCGGCGAACAGCGCGCGAGCCGCAGCCATGATGCGGGCGCGGTTGAGTGTGGCGTCGGCGCGCCGCGGACGGGGGGAGGGTGGCCTTGACACCGGCGATCCTTCCGTGTTTACGCTTCAAGCGGAACCGGAATCCGATTCCGATTACTGTCATCGAAGGGTATCAGTTCATGTCCCACAATCGCTTCCACGTCCTGCACCCCGGCGAGGTACGGCCCGGGCGGGTACCGTTACCGCCCGCGTTCGCGGTGAAAGCCACCACCGCCGACACCGAAGGCAGGTTCTCCTTACTGGAGGTGACCCTCGCGCGCGACATCCCCCGGCACACACACCATGTCGCCGATGAATGCATCTACGTTCTGGAAGGCACGCTCGACGTCGAATTCGACGATCGGACGCTATCCGCGACCCAAGGCATGTTCGTACTGCTGCCACATGGCGTGCCGCACGCGCTGCGCTGCGGATCGCAGCCGCCGCCACGGGTGCTCCAGATCTCCTCACCCGGCGACTGGGAGTGCTACCTCGAGGACCTCTTCGAAGCCGGCACGGAGGCACTGACCGACGGAGCGCTGGACCCGGTGAAGATCAATCCGATCGCCGCGAAGTACGACATTCGCTACGAGGAAACGGCCTGACCTACTCGATCGAGTCGCCAGGCAATGGTTTCGACGCCGGCCCGGCTTCACCGCGACAGCCTCCGTGGAGCCGTCCGCTCTACGGCACCTCGCTTCGGATCGTGTGGCCGGCTTCACCCCCAATAGATAGTTAGCTTATGTAATAATATTCCTGTGCAGCAAGCTCAGGTGACCACAGCGGATGACATCGTCGTCGACCTTCTCGTCACCGCGGGCAGACTCACCCGGCTGGCCGGGGTGATCAGCGGCGACGACCTGCCGCGCGCGATGTTGCGGGCACTGGCGGTGCTCGACGAACACGGCGCGCTGCGAGTCAGCGAATTCGCCAGGATCGACCGATGTTCACAGCCGGCGGCAACGGCGCTGATCGGCAAGCTGGTCACGGAAGGCTTCGCGACCCGGCGCAAGGACCCGGAAGACTTCCGGGCCGTGATCGTCGAACTCACCCCGGCCGGGCGGACCCGGCTGGCCGAGTTCCGCCGCGCATTCGCCGCCGCAATCGGCGGACACCTTCCAGGCTTCGACGACGAACGCCTGGCGCGGCTGGACACCGAACTACACGCACTGCTGGAGGCCTTGAAAACGGCTACGCGACAGCACGATCCGATCCCGAGGGGACAGTGATGAGCACTTCGGCTCCCACCCGCGCCACGGTCACGGCCGCGGACGACACCAAGCAACCGAAAGCCGTCTGGGCGGTCGCGTTCGCGAGCGTGATCGCGTTCATGGGCATCGGCCTGGTCGATCCCATTCTGAAACCGATCGGCGAACAACTGCACGCCTCACCGTCCCAGGTGTCGCTGTTGTTCACCAGCTACATGCTGGTCACGGGCGTGGCCATGCTGATCACCGGCGTGGTGTCCAGTCGTTTCGGCGCCAAGAAGACGCTGCTGGCGGGCTTGGCGATCATCATCGTCTTCGCGGCGCTGGCCGGGATGTCGGATACGGTCGAGCAGATCGTCGGCTTCCGCGCGGGCTGGGGTCTGGGCAACGCGCTGTTCATCGCCACGGCGCTGGCCACCATCGTCGGCGCGGCCAGCGGCGGCGTGGCTCGCGCGATCATCCTGTACGAGGCGGCGCTCGGCATCGGCATCGCGACCGGGCCGCTGGTCGGCGGCGTACTCGGCGGCATCAGCTGGCGCGGACCGTTCTTCGGCGTCTCGGCGCTGATGGCCGTCGCGTTGGTCAGCATCGTCGTCCTGCTGCCGGAAGGCCCCGAACCGGCGCACCGCACCTCGATCGCCGCGCCGTTCCGCGCGTTGCGCCACCGGGGACTGCTGATCGTGAGCATCACCGCCCTGCTGTACAACTTCGGCTTCTTCACCCTGCTCGCCTACACCCCGTTCCCGCTGGACATGGGCACCTATGCGATCGGTTTCATCTTCTGCGGCTGGGGTGTGCTGCTGGCGATCGCGTCGGTGTTCCTGGCTCCCGGGTTGCAGCGCCGGTTCGGTTCGCTGCCGATGATGGGACTCGCGCTGGGCCTGTTCGCGGCGGATCTGGCGATCATGGCCGTGTTCGCCGAACACAAGCCGGTGCTGATCGCGGGCACCGTGCTGGCGGGCCTGTTCCTCGGCGTGAACAACACGCTGATCACCGAGGCCGTGATGATCTCGGCGCCGGTCGAGCGGTCCACCGCTTCGGCGGCCTACAGTTTCGTCCGCTTCGCGGGCGGCGCCGCGGCGCCCTATCTCGCGGGCAAGCTCGGCGAGCACAGCATCTCGCTGCCGTTCTGGGTGGGCGCGGCATGCACCGCCGCCGCGGTGGTCGTGCTGATGGCCGGGCGCACCGCCTTGGCCCACCTCGACGACCACGATCCCGCGCCGCACAGCGTCGAGGAAGCCCAGGCCATCACGGTCGGCGACGACTGATCCGACGGCACATCGAAGGCGGCTCGGAGTGTCGTTTTCACCCCTGGCGCCTACCGGTGCGAGGAGTACGGTCGAGAAATATGACCGAAGCGAAGCGGGGCCGCGTCAGCGTCGAGACCAGCCAGAAGCGGGTGCGCGTCTACCTGGGCGGGCACCTCGTGGCCGACAGCGTGCGACCGGTGCTCGTGTGGGAAAACCCGCACTACCCCGCCTACTATCTGCCGGTCGCGGATCTGCGCGCGAAGCTCGAGCCGAACGGACATACCCAGCACTCCACGAGCCGCGGCGACGCGACCGTCTACGACGTCATGGTCGACGGCACGACGGCGGGCGGTGCGGCGCTGCGATATCACGACTCGCCGCTCACCGAATTGCGTGAACTGGTGCGGTTGGAATGGAACGCGATGGACGAGTGGTTCGAGGAAGACGAGCCGATCTACGTCCATCCGCGCAACCCGTACTCTCGGGTCGACATCCTGGCCAGTTCACGGCATGTGCGGGTGGAGATCGACGGCGTCACCGTCGCCGACTCGCGGGCGCCGCGCATCCTCTTCGAAACCGGTTTGCCCGCGCGGTATTACCTGCCGATGACCGATGTCCGGATGGACCTGCTGCACCCGTCGGCCACCCACACCAGCTGCCCGTACAAGGGCACCGCCGACTACTGGACCGTCCGCGTCGAGGGCAAGGAGTATTCCGACTACGTGTGGGGCTACCGCACGCCGCTTCCGGAAAGCCAAAAGGTCGCCGGGCTGGTCTGCTTCTACAACGAGAAGGTCGACATCTACGTGGACGGTGAACTCCAGGAACGCCCCCACTCGCCGTTCAGCTGAGGTCGGCGACAGCCCGTCTGATCGTTCGCGCACGACGGGGCAGGTCTGCGCGGCAACCCCGGGTCCGCGCCGGGCAGGCCGCCCAATCCCTCAGCGCTGCGCAGACCGGCCGTCACCTCGTGTCTCACCCGCAGCGCGGGCTCGACGACGAGACGGCCACCGGTATCGATGGCGCAGAAGACCGAAGGTGGTCCGGCGCCGGATCAGACCGCGATCAGGGGTGTGTTGTCGCCCGCGCGGCGGTATTGCCCTGGCGCCAAGCCGTATTCGCGCTTGAAGGCTTTCGCGAAGGCGAATTCGGAGGTGTAACCGACCCGGCGGGCCACGGCGCCGAGGCCGCTGCCGGTGTCGCGGAGCAGTCGGGCGGCGGTGAGCATGCGCCAGCGGGTCACGTAGGCCAGTGGCGGTTCGCCGACCGTCGCGGTGAAGCGGCGGGCGAGGGTCGCGCGGGAGACGCCCGCGATGTCACCGAGATCGGCGACGGTCCATGCTCGCGCGGGCTCCTCGTGCACGGCGCGCAGTACCGCCGCTACGGCGGGGTCGGCGAAAGCGCCTGCCCAGCCCGTGGATTGCACATCGGCCTGCTCATCGAACCAGGCGCGCAGGATGAACAGCAGCAACGTCTCGAGGATCGCGGGCACGGCCGCGTCGCTGCCCTGGCGTGGCTCGGCGATCTCCGCGGCGAGCAGGTCGACGGCGCCGCGCAACGCCGGATGACGCCCCGGACGTGCGGGCAGATGAATGAATTCGGGCAGTTCGTCGAGGATGGGATGGCTACGCCCGCGGCCGAGTTCGTAGGCACCGCACAGCAGCGCGGTACGGACGCCGGGCCCCGCGATCTCCCTGGGCTCGCCGGGCAGCGCGGTCTCGGTGACGGGGCTGTCCGGACTGTCGACCAGGTCGTGGTCGGCCCCGCGCGGCATGAACAACACATCCCCCGCGCCGAGCGCCATCGGATCGCCGTTCGGCGGCACCACCCAGCAGGAACCCTGCAAGACGACGTGGAAACCCGCGCCGGGCACTACGGGATAGCGGCGACCCCACGGAGCGTGCCGAATGAACAGGCCCGAGGTGGGACTGCCGGTGCGGATGGCCGCGATGGCCTCGCTGAGAATGTCCACGATTCACCGTAGCACTCGCTGTGTGAGAGTTTGAGACAAAGGATCAAGCTTTTAAGGCATTGGAATACTCATTTATCGTCAATAGATTCGTTTACATGACATCGACCCAAGCCACCCCCGCCATCGCCGTCTACGGGGCAACTGGACACACCGGCGGCTACTTGCTCGCGGAACTGCGCCGCCGCCACCTCACCCCGATCCTGGTCGGCCGCGATGCCGATCGCATCCGTGCCGCCGCCCATGCGGTCGACCTGCCCGACGCCGACATACGGGTGGCCGACCTGACCGACCACGCGGCCCTCGTCACCGCGTTCACCGGAGCCGACGTGGTGATCAGCAGCCTGCCCGCCTACGTGGAGCACGGCTCGGCGGTACTCGCCGCGGCGATCGAAGCCGGTGCGCACTACACCGACATGTCCGGCGAGCAACTTTTCCTGAAGCGGGTCCTCGACGAATTCGGGCCGCGCGCCGCGACTGCGGGTGTCACCGTGGTATCCGGCATCACCGACAGCAATCTCCCCGGTGACCTGCTCGCCCACCTCACCACGCGCCGGGTGGCCGGCCCGGCCGAAGTGGTGCTGAGCCACCTGAGCAAGAGCGGCGGCAACGGCTCCAAAGGCAGCGCCAAGACGGTCTTCGCCAGCCTGGACTGGTTCCGCGGCGGCGGCTGGCACTACGCCGACGGCGAATTGCGCACCGGCGCTGCCGCACGCCACGACAAAATGACCTTCCCCGGGCACACCGAGCCGACCGAAGTCGCCAAATTCCCACAGCCTCCTGTGCTGACGATCCCCCGGCACTCGGACGTCGCGTACGTCGAAGGCGTCCTCGCCACTTCGATCCTCGACACGCTCAGCGGCTTCACCGCCGAACTCATCGACGCGCTGCCCGACGCGCCCAGCGCGGACCTGCGCTACGACCTCGTCGTCGACGTATTCGGCGCGGACGGACACCACGTCCGCGGCGTGCTCAGCGGCGTCGACTCCTACCGCGATTCCGCGCTGATGGCGGTGGAGACGGCCGTCCGGCTTGCGCAAGGCGCTGCCGCGGCGGGTGCGCTCGCGGCCGCCGAGGCGTTCGACGCGGCCGATTTCCTCGACGCGCTGACTCCTTTCGGGATCACCTGGCGGATCGAGGAGAGCTGAGCGGCGACGGCGATCGGGCATAGTCGAACGATGACCGACAATCGACCGCCGCTCGCCGTCGCACTCGATCTCGCGCCGCACCCCGAGGGCGGCTGGTATCGCGAAACCTGGCGCAGCCCGGTGGAGTTCACGCCGGACGGCTACCCGGGCGCGCGCGCCGCCGCCACGGCGATCCATTTCCTGCTCCTGCCGGGCGAGCAGTCCGCCCCGCACACCGTGCGCTCCGACGAGCTGTGGTTCTGGCATCGCGGCGGACCGCTGGCGCTGGACATCGGCGGCGAGGTGGTGATCCTCGGCCCCGACCTGGAGCGTGGTCAGGCGCTCCAGGCGGTGGTCCCGGGTGGCGTCAGCCAGTCGGCACGACCGGCGGGCACGGAATACGTGCTGGTCAGCTGCATTGTCGCGCCGGGATTCGACTTCGCGGACTTCCGGCTGGACTGAGCGGGTTCAGCGCACCGGCACGGTGGCGAATTGGGCGAGTTCGTGCGGGTCGTGCGCACTGAACATTCGCACCCGGTCACCGTGGTCGGCGCGCAGGGTGCGCAGCCGCTCCAAATTCTCCACCCGCGCTCGCCCCAGCGTGCCGGCGAGAATCTCGAAGACGCCGAGCCCGACCGGCGGGCGCGCCCTTCCCGCCGCAAGCTGCCGGTGGTGGAAATAGGCGTCACCGCAGTGCAGCAACCACCCGTCGCTCTGCCGGACCGCGACGCCACTGTGCCCGCGGGTGTGCCCGACCAGCGGGATCAGCATGATGTCCTCGAGCACCGGGACGGCGGTGAAACCGAACCAGGTGTCCGCGCCGGTCTCGTGGGCCAGCCAGCGCGGGCCGTGCTCCCACTGGCGCGGCTGGTAACGCAACTTCTCCCCGAGGGTGGGGCGCTGGGTTGCCGCGTCGAGTTCGTCGGCGAAGACGTGCACGGTCGCGTCGGGGAAGTCGGACAGCCCGCCGGCGTGATCGATATCGAGATGGGTCAGCACGATGTGCCGGACATCCTCGCGCCGATAGCCGAGTCCGCGGATCTGGTGCAGCGCGGTGAGTTCCGGGCGCAGCCGCGGTCGCAGCAACTGCGCGGTACCGGCACCGAGCCGGCTGCGGTCGAGCACGTCGGCCATGCCGAACCCGGTGTCCACCAGGACCAGTCCGTCCTCGGATTCGACGAGCAGGCAATGGCCGACCAGGCCGCCGGTCAGCAGCCCACCGCTGCCCAGCAGCGCGCGCCCGCCGACCGGGCACATGGTCGCGCAGTCCAGATGCCGCACCAGCATCACGGGAACTCCCTCCTACGGCGCCGGATCGGACGTGGTCCGTTCCGGCACGAAGGTCCTTTTTGTTCCCGTCAACGTAGCCCGAGCACGATCGGCCCGCGACAGCACGGTCACCGCGAGGGCGATCGGCGGGCAAACCGATCCGCGCCGACCGCCCTGCGATATCCCGCCTAATCGGGGATTTCGAGCACGCCCTCGTCCACGGCCCAGGCGATGGTGCGCTCGAGGTTCGGACACGAGTCAGGACGGCCCGGCCCGTGGCCGCTCGCGCTGAGTTCGGCGAAAACCGGGCAGCGCTCGGCCGGGTTGCCGGTCCACTGCACCGAGGTCTGATGCGTGCTGCTCTTGCGCACCCGCACCTGACTCTGGCAGGCCTGACACCGCAGCGGGGTCAGGCCGTCCTCCAGATACCGCTGTCGGTCGACCACCGTCTGGGCGCGCACTTCGGCTCGCCGAGCGGGCTGGTCGGCGAAATCGGGTGCCTTCGCCCAGGTGGCCGACATCAGACGCTTGCCTCGGCTTCCTCGGACTCGCGCTTGCGCCGCAGGTTCTCGGCGACCTCGGCCTCCCACGCCTCGTTCGCCTTGGTGGTGTCCACCTCGAACTCGAAACGCTGGGTCATCTTCTCGGTGACGTCGGCCAGGTCGACGTAGAACTGGTCGTACCAGCGACGCAACTGGTAGACCGGCCCGTCTTCCTCGCACAGCAGCGGATTCTCGACCTTGGACTTGTGCTTCCAGATGTCGACGTCCTGCAGGAAGCCGACGCTGATGCCCTCGGTCATCTTCTCCGCCAGTTTGGTCGCCATCTCGCCCTCGACGCCTTTGGGCTTCTCCAGCGTGATGCCCCATTGCAGGACGAAGGAGTCCTGGGTGACCGGGTAGTGGCAGTTGATCAGGACGCTCTTGACCTCATAACCGCTGTAGATGTTGATCAGCGGGTTGATCATGTACGAGGGTCCGAAGTAGGAAGCCTCGGACTTGAGCAGCGTGTCACCGCCGTACTTGGAGGCCATGCCGATGTCCGGCCTGCCCTTGGTCTCCAGGAACTGGGTGGCGATGTGCCCCTCGAAGACGTTCTTGAAGTACGTCGGGAAGGCGAAATGGATGTAGAAGAAGTGGGCCATGTCGACGACGTTGTCGATGATCTCGCGGCAGTTGGCGCCCTCGATCAGCATCGAGTTCCAGGTCCAGTCGGTCCACCCGCTGTCGAGCTGCTCGCTCGGGTTGCCGTCCGCGTCGGTGTAAGGGCCCTTGATGTGCGGAATGGTGATTTCCGGCGGCGGCTGGCTGCCCTCGTGGTCGTGCCAGACGAACAGCTGGCCGTTGCGCTCCAGCGTGGTCCACTTCCTGGTGCGTGCCAGCGGAGGCACCCGGCGCGCGTACGGAATCGCGGTGCACTTGCCGTTGGTCCCCGACCAGCGCCAGTCGTGGAACGGACAGGCGATGTCGTCGCCCTTGACCTCGCCCATGCTCAAATCGCCGCCCATGTGCCTGCAGTAGGCGTCGAGCACCCGCAGTTCACCGTTGCTGTCGGCCCAGACGACGAGCTTGGTGCCGAAGACGTTCACCGCGTGCGGCTTGCCGTCCCGGAATGTCTTGGCCAGACCCAGGCAATGCCATCCCCGCGCATAGCGGGTCGGTGCGGTGCCGACATCCAGCTCCCGGACCTTCGCGCCGCTGCGCGTCGTTCGAGCCGCCTCTCGGAGCCCTCCGTGGTGACGCACGCTGCCGCCTCCGGGCCCGTCGCTCGGCGGCGGTGGGGTAACTGCCATCGCGTTTCCTCCTCCATCTGTACTAGAACACGTTACAAAACTGGCGCCCTGGACGCCAGCGATTCGCCTCACTTCCTGCATGAGCGCATGTCCAGGCAGGGGTGGACACCGGTTCTCGACAGAAATAGGAACCTGTTCTAGTCTCAGAGGCAAATGAGATTTCGGACATCAACCGACCAGGCAGGAGCAGGTCCCGAGATGACGCAAGAAGTGACCGAACGGGTCGAAGCGCTGTTGCCGACGTTGCGCGAACGCGCACAGGAGGCCGAGGACCTGCGGCGCATCCCCGACGAAAGCATGAAGGCGTTGCAGGAGACCGGCTTCTTCCGGTTGCTCCAGCCCAAGCAGTGGGGCGGTCACGCCGCCGATCCGGTGGTCTTCTACGACACCGTGCGCAAGATCGCCAGCGCCTGCGGATCCACCGGCTGGGTGGCAGGCATTGTGGGCGTGCACAACTGGCACCTCGCCTTGTTCGCGCAGCAGGCGCAGGAAGACGTCTGGGGCGAGGACACCGAAGTACGGATCTCCTCCTCCTACGCGCCGATGGGTGCGGGCACCGTCGTCGACGGCGGCTACCTGGTCAACGGCGCTTGGGCCTGGTCGTCCGGCTGCGACCACGCCACCTGGGCGGTGCTCGGCGGCCCGGTGATCAAGGACGGCAAGCCGGTGGATTTCGGCAGCTTCCTCATCCCGCGCGACGACTACCGCATCGATGACGTGTGGAATGTGGTCGGCCTGCGCGGCACCGGTTCCAACACCGTCGTTGTGAAGGACGTCTTCGTGCCGTCGCACCGGTTCCTCAGCTTCCGTGCCATGAGCGAGCTGAAGTCGCCCGGACTGGAACAGAACTCGGATCCGGTCTACAGGATGCCCTGGGGCACCATCCATCCCACCACCATCTCCACGCCGATCGTCGGCATGGCCTACGGGGCCTACGCGGCGCACGTCGAGCACCAGGGCAAGCGGGTGCGCGCGGCCTACGCGGGCGAGAAGGCCAAGGAGGATCCGTTCGCCAAGGTGCGCATCGCGGAGGCGGCCAGCGACATCGACGCCGCGTGGCGGCAGCTGTCGGGCAACGTCGCCGACGAATACGCGCTACTGGTGGCGGGCGAGGAGATTCCGTTCGACCTGCGGGTGCGGGCCAGGCGCGACCAGGTGCGCGCGACCGGTCGTTCGATCGCGGCGATCGACAAGCTGTTCGAGAGCTCCGGGGCCACCGCGCTGTCGAACGGCACTCCCCTGCAACGCTTCTGGCGCGACGCACACGCCGGTCGGGTGCACGCGGCCAACGATCCCGAGCGCGCCTACCTGATGTACGGCACGCACGAGTTCGGCCTGCCCGTCACCGACGGCATGGTGTAGGAGGACGGCGTGACCTCTACCGCGGAACTCACCGCCGAATCGACCTCACGCTACGCCCAGGTGCGGCCCGACCTGCGGCTGCACTATCACGAAGCGGGCGTGGGCAACGGGCCGACGATCGTCCTGCTGCACGGCGGCGGCCCCGGCGCGTCCTCGTGGTCGAACTTCGCGCGCAACATCCCGGTGCTGGCCGAGCACTTCCATGTGCTCGCGGTGGACCAGCCCGGCTACGGCCGCTCGGACAAGCCCACCGAGCATCCGCAGTACTTCGTGCACAGCGCGTCGGCGCTGAAGGATCTGCTCGCCCACCTGGAGATCACCACCCGGGTGCACCTGCTGGGCAACTCGCTCGGCGGCGGCGCGGCGGTCCGGTTCGCGCTGGACTACCCGGATCGGGCCGGCAAGCTGATCCTGATGGGTCCGGGCGGCCTGAGCACCAATTTGTTCGCGCCCGACCCGACCGAGGGCGTGAAGCTGCTGTCCAAGTTCAACTACGAGCCGACCAGGCAGAACCTGGAGGCGTTCCTGCGCATCATGGTCTTCGACCAGTCGCTGATCACCGACGAGTTGATCGACGAGCGGTTCGCCTCGGCGAGCACGCCCGAGGCACTGGCCGCGACCAGGGCGATGGGCAAGTCGTTCGCGAGCGCGGACTTCGAGAAGGGCATGCTCTGGCGCGACGCCTACAAGCTGCGTCAGCCGGTGCTGTTGATCTGGGGTCGCGAGGACCGGGTCAACCCGCTCGACGGCGCGCTGGTGGCGACCAAGGTGATCCCCCGGGCACAGTTGCATGTTTTCGGCGGATGCGGACACTGGGCACAGCTGGAGAAGTTCCACGAGTTCAACCGGCTGGCCATCGACTTCCTCGCGGGCCTCAAGGAGAAGTGATGGGAATCCGTTCACTGGGATATCTGCGAATCGAGGCGACCGACATGGCCGCCTGGCGGGAGTACGGGCTCAAGGTCCTCGGCATGGTCGAAGGCAAGGGCACCGACCCCGAAGCGCTGTACTTGCGCATGGACGAGTTCCCGGCCCGGCTGGTGATCGTCCCCGGCGAGCGGGACCGGCTGCTGATCTCGGGCTGGGAAACCGCCAACGCCGCAGAGCTGCAGGACATTCGCGTCCGGCTGGACGCGGCGGGCGTGCCCTTCAAGGAAGGCACCGCCGCCGAACTGGCCGACCGCCGGGTGTACGAGCTGATCCGGTTCGACGACCCCTCAGGCAACACGCTGGAGGCGTTCCACGGTGCGGCGCTGGAACATCGCCGGGTGGTCAGCCCGTACGGGCACCGCTTCGTCACCGAGGAGCAGGGGCTCGGGCACGTGGTGCTCAGCACCAAGGACGACAAGGCGGCGCTGGAGTTCTATCGCGACGTGCTCGGCTTCCGGCTGCGCGACTCGATGCGGCTGCCACCGCAGATGGTCGGGCGCCCGGCCGACGGCGAGCCGGCCTGGCTGCGTTTCTTCGGCTGCAACCCGCGCCACCACTCGCTGGCCTTCCTGCCCATGCCGACGCCGAGCGGCATCGTGCACCTGATGATCGAAGTGGAGAACGCCGACGACGTGGGATTGGCCTTGGACCGCGCGCTGCGCAAGAAGGTCAAGATGTCGGCGACGCTCGGACGGCACGTCAACGACAAGATGCTCTCCTTCTACATGAAGACACCGGGCGGCTTCGACGTCGAATTCGGTTGCGAGGGCTTGGAAGTGGATGACCACGACTGGATCGCGCGGGAATCCACCGCCGTGAGCCTGTGGGGCCACGACTTCACCGTCGGACAGCGACCGCAGTGACCGAGAGGGCGAGCGAAACGATGACCGCGGACGGATCCGGGATCGATCCACGGCAGTTCCGGAATGTGCTGGGGCAGTTCTGTACCGGCATCACCGTGATCACCACCTTCGACGACGACAGGGTGCCGATCGGCTTCGCGTGCCAGTCCTTCGCCGCCCTCTCGCTCGAACCGCCGCTGGTGCTGTTCTGCCCCACCAAGGCGTCCCGGTCCTGGGCGGCGATCGAGAAAACCGGGCGTTTCTGCGTGAACGTCTTGGCCGAACAGCAGCGCGAACTGTGCGCCCGCTTCGGCTCCCGCGAACCCGACAAGTTCGCCGGCGCGGCGTGGCACACCTCCGACCGCGACCTCCCGGTCCTGGACGAGGCCCTCGCCACCATCGAGTGCACCGTCGACAGCGTGGTGGACGGCGGCGACCACTACATCGTGATCGGCCGGGTCCAAGCCCTCTCCGAGACGACCACCACCGGACGCCCCCTGCTGTTCTACCGGGGCCAGTACACCGCCATCGAACCGGAGAAGACCACCCCGGCCCCCTGGCGCGCGGACCTGGAACACTTCCTCACGACGACGACGTTGGATACCTGGTTGTAGGGCGACAGACGCCGACCCCGACCGCCCAGCGCGGCAACCACGCCAGTCGACCGGATTCTCTTGCGGGGCCCAGCCCTGGCCGAACGTAGAAATACACTTATAACCGAATCAATGTTGCACTTGCACATGAACGACAATACTCTGGTCATGTACCAGTCCGGGTGAGCCGTGGCGTCGAACGGAGTCGAATATGGCAACGCTCCAGCGGGATGGTCGCGCCGCTGTGGCGGTGACCCCCCGCGAAATCGAGCAGGCGCGCAACGTCAGAGCATTCCTCGGCGATCGATCGACGCCGGCGGCAGTCACAGTCGGGGCGGGTGTGGGTCAGGACCTCACTCTGCCACCGGAGTTGACCGCCCTCCTTCTCCGGCTGGTCGACTTGGTGGGCCAGGGCTGCACGGTGACCATCGGGAGCATCCCTACCGAGGTGACCACCACAGTGGCTGCCAGCATGCTGGGCATGTCGCGACCGTCGTTGATGAAGCTCGTTCGCGAGGAGAAGATCCCCTCGCACAAGGTCGGATCACACACACGTCTGTACAGCAAGGACGTGCTTGCGTTCCGGCGAGCACAGCTGGAACGCCAGAGCAAAGCATTCGAGGAACTGCGCGCTCTCGAGGAGGAGTGGGGCGTTCTCGACTGAGTAGTCGCTGAGCGGTAGTCGCTGAGTGCCGAATCTCGCAGTGCCCGCCCGCTACGATCTGCTGGTGATCGGCGGGCGGGTGCAAAGAGTTCTTGTTGACGCAAACATCCTGTACTCACGGACGTTACGCGACTGGCTTTCGCTGTTGTACTTGCGGGGCGGCCTCGCAATGTTCCAGGTCTTCTGGACTGAAGACATCATGGCCGAGACGCTCTACTGGCGGAGAAAGAAGAACCCCTTCCTCTCCGAGAACCAGATTGGGGGAATTCGCCGCAGAGTCGCCGCCACCTTCGGCGACGACAGTGTCATCACTGGCTACAGGATCGATGACACAGTCGTCTACCCCGACGTTTTCGATGCCCACGTGCACGGTGCCGCCATCCACGGCGACATCGACGTCGTGTTGACCGCCAATCCTGCCGACTTCGACATGGACGAGTTCGATGACCTTCCCTACGAGGTCTACAGCGCTGACGCTTTCTTCCAGCTCATCGACGACTCTCAGCCGCAGCTCGTGCGCCGGGTCATGGAAGAGCAGCTGGCGTACTGGGTTCCGCGCAAGGGCAAGGCACTACCCGAAGCCCTTCGTGATGCGGACGCTCCCGTATTCGCCGAACGCATCCGCATATACCTGCAAGCCGCTGATATCCAACGGATTCTGGATGCCGCGGCCAGCATCTGACCAACCCCTCGGCCAGTCATCCAGGTCGATCCCGACCCGAGTCAGAATGCACCCTGGCATCGGCTGAAAGTGCAGCTGTGCCGGTCCTCCCGCAGTTGGCGGTGACACGCTCCAGCGTTGCCCTCGCGGGTCAGTACTTGTAGAAACCCTCGCCGGTGGCGATGCCGAGCTTGCCCTTATCGATGTAGTTCTCCTTCAACCACCGGGCCAGCCGCTGGGAGTCCTCGTCCTCGTTGTTGACGAGGATGTTGTACGGCGTGGTCAGGCCGATGATGTCGAGGATGCGGAATGGTCCGGCCGGTGCGCCGGTGCCGATCTGCCAGGTCTTGTCCACCGCTTCGGGATCGGCATAGCCGCCCGCCGCCAGGCTCATGCCCGCGTTGAGCAACGGCACCAGCAGCGAGTTCAGGACGTAACCCGCCTTCTCCTTCTGAATTTCGATCGGCACCATGCCGATCTTCGAGGCGAAGTCGACCACCGCCTGGTACACCGAGGGGTCGGTGTCGGTCGTGCCCATGATCTCGGCGGTGTTAAAGTGCCACACCTGATTCGCGAAGTGCAGCGCGAGGAACCGGTCCGGGCGGCCGGTGAAGTCTTTCATGGCGCTGGGCAGCAGGGTGGAGGAGTTGGTGGCGAAGATCGTGCGCTCCGGCGCGACGCGGCCGAGCTCTTCATATGTCTGCTGCTTGATGCTCAGCACCTCGGGAATGGCCTCGATGACCAGGTCCGCGTCCCGCACCGCCAGAGCCAGATCGGAACTCAGCGCGATGCCGGCCGCCACCTGTTCCGCCTTTCCGTCCCCGCCGCCGGGTACCTGCTCGCGGTAGACCGCCGCGAGCTTGTGGAGTCGCTCCTCAGCTGCGGCCAGCGCCTTGTCGTCTATGTCGTAGGCCGTCACCGCGAAACCGCGAAAAGCGGTCTGAAAGGCGATCTGCGACCCGAGCACCCCGGTGCCGAGAACGGTCACCTTGCGAATGTCGATGGTCATTCGTTTCTCCTCTCGACTGTTGCGAAAAAACCCGCGACGATCTCGACGACCTCGGAATCACCGCCGCCACGAAATAACGTACCGGCGGCCATCCCGGCGTGATCGAAGACTTGCCAGGCCTCCCATATCGCCCCACGAGTGGCACATGGGCGCGGCGAAACCCGAGAACACCACACGCTCATGTGCCACTCGTCGGTGAAGTGCTCAGATGATGAGCACTTTGGGTCGGAGGATGGGTGTGCAGACAACACCGCATCTCGGGAGGGCACCGTGGGTCAGTTGGATCAGGCCGGAATTCTCGTTTGCGCCGATGTCGCGCAGTGGGAGGAGTGGCTCGCGGCCAATCACCACCGGGCTGCCGACGTCTGGTTGAAGATCGCCAAGAAGGGGGCGGCGGGCACGACGATCAGCAACGGCGAGGCGCTCGACGGCGCGCTCTGCTTCGGCTGGATCGACAGCCACCGCCGCAGCCTCGACGCCGAGCATTACCTTCAGCGATACTCGCCGCGTCGTTCGACGAGTCCTTGGTCGCAAGTCAACGTCGCCAAAGCCGAAGCGCTGATCGCCACGGGCCGCATGCGTTCAGCCGGCTCGGCCGCCATCGCCGCCGCCCGGTCCGACGGCCGGTGGCAGGCCGCCTACGCGCCCCAGCGCACCGCTACCTGCCCCGACGATCTGACCGCCGCGCTCAGCGCAAGCCCACGCGCACGACAGAGGTTCGATCAGCTCGACCGCACAGCGCGGTACGCGCTGTTCCTGCGACTGATGAAGTCGCGGACGTCCGCCGAGCGCGCCACCCAGCTGCGCCGGATCGTCGCGGAGTTGAGCGGATAACCGCATTCCCCACTTGCGCGGAAATCGGTTGGGAATCGTGTGCGCGCACGCGAGGATATCGGTTGTGATCCTGCTTTTTCCGGCCGATGTGCTTCGCCCCCAACGCGTCGACGAGCATTTCGCCGCGGAGGCGGATGCAGCTCGAGCTGCCGGGCTGGAAGTCGCCGTGGTCGATCACGACGCGTTGAGCCAGCCCGGTGGCGCGGACGCGGCCGTCCGGCGCGTTCGGACGCAAGGTGCGGCTGTCTATCGCGGCTGGATGTTGCGCAGTGACCAGTACGCCGCGTTCGACCGGACCTTGCGGCAACGCGGCGTCATGCTACGCACGAGCGCCGAGCAGTACCGGCGCGCGCACGAGTTGCCGGGGTGGTATTCCGCGCTCGCCGAGATGACTCCCCGATCGGTATGGACCGCTGGGATCGATCGCACCGCGTTCGATCGCGCGTGCCGGGAGTTCGGGACGGGCCCTGTCGTCCTGCGCGACTACACCAAGTCGATGAAGCACTACTGGCACGAAGCCGCGCTCATCCCCGATGTGGCGAATCCGGACGCCGCCTGGCGCGTCGCGAGCCGATTCCATGAACTGCGCGGCGAGGACCTGACCGGCGGATTCGTCCTGCGCCGCTTCGAGTGTTTCCGGTCGGCCGAAGTCCGCACCTGGTGGGTGGACGGCGAGTGCCGGTCGATCGGGCCGCACCCGGACACCCCGGAGGAAATGCCCGACGCGGAGTTCGATCCGGCCACCGTGGAGGATGCCATCGCCGCCCTCGACCTTCCCTTCGTCACGGCCGACTTCGTACTGCGCGACGACCGGGTCTGGCGTCTGGTCGAGATCGGTGACGGCCAGGTCAGCGATCGCCCCAGGACCCTTCCGGCCGAGGAGCTGATCACCGTTCTGCGCGGTTGATGACTGATTCCATCGCAGTGCAGCTCGTAATTCGACACCAGCGACCGGCCATGTCTACGGTTACAGCCACCGATTCCGCGACCCCAGCCATATACAAGGCCGTTGCCGCGCGGTCGATCCTACGCACCTCGGCCGCCCCGCTCCAGCGGTGGTAGCACCGGCTGGAGCCGTGCTCAACTCGGGGAAGAGGACGTGGACATAGATGACGCCGTTCGAGGCGCGAGGCTGCTCGCCTCCGACATCGAAACTTCGCTCGGATTTGCGGTGCATGTAGAAACCGGAACTACCGATGAATGGCGTAGGTTCGCCGAGCGGACCGGTCGCCCAGAACCAAAGGAATTGGTGCGCGTTGCTGTGCCTGATGCCGGCACTGCCGCGGCCCTCGACCCCACCGAACCAGGCAGCGCGACCGCAGAGGAGTTCGCGATGGAACTGGCTCGAATTCTGCAGGATGATATCCAGATCCATATCCGGGAGCCGTGGCCCAAGGACCCGACCGCGAGTGGGCGATCGTTGGAACCGACCGAACGCGGTTGGCAAAGTTTGGCGGACAGGGCGTATCTCGTTCGATACGGGCAGCTGGGAAACTCCGCCGATCAGCCCGAGTCGCACGCGTACGTTGCCACCGACACACAACTCGGCTTTCTGGGCGGCCCGGGCCGCGAACGGTAGTTCCGTTCACGACCCGAGATCGTCCGGTCAGGCGGAGACAGTCGCCTTCTCCCGCTGCAACTCCAGCGCGATGTCGATGAGCTGATCTTCCTGGCCGCCGACGAGCTTGCGCTTGCCGGCCCGCACGAGCATTTCGGCGGCCGAGACGCCGTAGCGCTCGGCTTGGCGTTCGGCGTGCTTGAGGAAGCTGGAGTAGACGCCCGCGTAGCCCATCATCAGGGCTTGGCGATCGAGCAGGCACTCCTGGGGCATCGCGGGGCGGACGACGTCTTCGGCCGCGTCGGCGATGGCGAAGAAGTCGATGCCGGTCTTGACGCCCAGCTTGTCGCACACACCGACCAGCGCCTCGACGGGCGTGTTGCCCGCGCCCGCGCCGAAACGGCGTGCGCTGCCGTCGATCTGGGTGGCGCCGGCGCGAATGGCGTAAACCGAGTTGGCGACGGCCAGGTCGAGATTCTCGTGGCCGTGGAAGCCGACCTGCGCGTCGTCGCCGAGTTCGGTGACCACCGCCGCGACCCGGTCGGAAACCTGTTCCAGCACAAGCGCTCCGGCCGAGTCGACGATGTAGACGCACTGACACCCCGCGTCGGCCATGATGCGCGCCTGCTCGGCCAGCACCTCCGGCGGCTGAGTGTGCGACATCATCAGGAACCCGACCGTCTCCAGCCCGAGGTCCCGTGCCAGGCCGAAGTGCTGGATCGACACATCGGCCTCGGTGCAGTGGGTGGCGATGCGGCAGATGGACGCGCCGTTGTCCTGCGAGATCTTGATGTCTTCCTTCACCCCGACGCCGGGCAGCATCAGCACGGCGATCTTCGCCCGCTTCGCCGTCTCGGCCGCGATGGTGACCAATTCCTGCTCCGGCGTCTTGGAAAAGCCGTAGTTGAACGACGAGCCGCCGAGGCCGTCGCCGTGCGTCACCTCGATCACCGGGACGCCCGCGCCGTCCAGCGCGGCCACGATGTCGCGGACCTCGGTCGCGGTGAACTGGTGACGCTTGTGGTGCGATCCGTCGCGCAACGAGGTGTCGGTGACGCGGATGTCGAGTTCTGCTGAGTAGGCCATGTCGAAAGCTCCTTACACCCGGGCCGAGACGATCTGTTCGGCGATGACCTCGCCGACCTGCGTGGCGGCGGCGGTCATGATGTCGAGGTTGCCCGCGTACGGGGGCAGGAAGTCGCCCGCGCCCTCCACTTCGACGAACACCGACACCTTGGCCATCCCGCCGGAGACCACCGAGGGCTCGTCGAACTGCGGCTCGTTGAGCAGCCGGTAGCCGGGGACGTACCGCTGGATGTCGGCGACCATCCGGTGGATCGAGTCGGCGACCGCGTCGGTGTCGGCGTCGTCGGGGATGGCGCAGAAGATGGTGTCGCGCATGATCATCGGCGGCTCGGCCGGATTCAAGATGATGATGGCCTTGCCGCGCTGCGCTCCGCCGATGGTCTCCACGCCGCGGCTGGTGGTCTTGGTGAACTCGTCGATGTTCGCCCGCGTACCGGGGCCCGCGGAGACCGACGACACCGATGCGACGATCTCCGCGTACTGCACCGGGACGACGCGCGACACCGCGGCGACGATCGGAATCGTCGCCTGGCCGCCGCAAGTGATCATGTTGACGTTCGGCGCGTCGAGATTCGCGCCCAGGTTCACCGGCGGCACGACGGCGGGGCCGACGGCGGCGGGGGTGAGGTCGACCGCGCGGATACCCGCTTCGGCGTAGCGCGGGGCGGCGGCGCGGTGCACATACGCCGAGGTCGCTTCGAAGATCAGGTCGGGCAGCTCGGATTGCCCGAGTAGCCAGTCCACGCCCTCGTGCGAGGTTTCCAGCCCGAGCCCGCGCGCCCGCTTCAAGCCCTCGCTGTCCGGGTCGATCCCGATCATCCAGCGCGGCTGGATCTTCTCCGAGCGCAGCAGTTTGTAGAGCAGATCGGTGCTGATGTTGCCGGACCCGACGATCGCGGCGGTGACGGTCCCGTTGGACACGACAGCCTCCCTAGGTGAATTGCAGACGGACAGAGCCGAGTCCGGCGAACTCGGCGTGGAACGCATCGCCCGGACGGGCGTCGATGGCGCGGGTGCACGAGCCGGGCAGCACGATGTCACCGGCCTTCAACCGGACACCGAAGCTCGCGACCTTGCGCGCCAGCCAAGCCACCGCGATCACCGGGTCACCGAGCACGGCGTCGCTGCGGCCCTCGGCGACCACCTCGCCGTTGCGGGTGAGCACCGCGTCGATGGCTTTGATGTCGATGTCCTTCGGCGCGACGCGCTCGGCGCCGAGTACGAAACCGGCGGAGGACGCGTTATCGGAGATGGTGTCGGCCAGGCCGATATTCCAGTCCTTGATCCGCGAATCGATCAATTCGATCGCGGGTGCGAAGGCGACCGTGGCGGCGAGCACATCCGCTTCGGTGCATTCCGCGCCGGGCAGGTCGGCGCCGAGTACGAACCCGACCTCCACCTCAACGCGAGGAAACAGGTAGCGACCGGCTTCGACCGGAACGTCCTCGTAGACTTCCATTTCCGCGAGCAGGTGCCCGTAGTCGGGCTCGTCCACGCCCATCATCTGCTGCATGGCTTTCGAGGACAGGCCCACTTTGTGCCCGACCACGCGCGCGCCCGCGTCGAGCCTGCGCCGGATGTTGATCAGCTGGATCTCGTAGGCGTCGACCACGTCGATATCGGAGTGGCGAGCGATCAGCGGATCGATCGCCACCCGTTCGCGCTCGGCGCGCTCGAGTTCGTCGGCCAGTTCGGTTCGTACCGCGTCGGACAGCACGCTAGTTCCCTTCCGTTGCTTTTTTCAGCGCCGAGACCTGCTCGCCCGCGGCGGACCGGCCTGCCCTGCGGCCGGAGAAGATGCAGTCCGACAGCGACAGCCCACTGACGTAGGACTGGGAGCAGATGCCGATCGCGGTGCGCCCAGCCGCGAAGAGTCCGGGAATGTCGTCGCCCTCGGTCGTCTTGACCGCGCCGGTGCGCTCGTCCACGACGACGCCGCCGAGGGTGAGCATGGGGCACGGGTTGGTCAGGCTCGGTTCGATGCCCACATCCAACAACCAGAACGGGCCGGTGCGGACCGGATTGGTGAACTCCGCGGGCTTGCCGACCGGATCGGGGGCTCCGGTCTCGATCGCGGTGTTGTGCGCGTCGACCGTCGCGCGCAGCCCGGCGGGGTCGATGCCCGCCTTCGACGCGGCCTCTTCCAAGGTGGCGCCGCGAATCGCGGTGCGCCGCATCGTCTCGAACTGCCCGCGCTGGAACCAGGCGCCCTGCTTGCCGATCTGGCCGATCGCGGTGCGCATCAGCGGGTTGTCGGCCAGCAGCCAGCCCTTGCCGTCGTGCCGGGTGATCAGCGCGTTGCCCACGGCGGCGCCGTAGCGCGTCTCGTCGATCACCCGGCGACCGGCGGCGTCCACCAGCAACGCGCCGGTGAAGGAACTGGGCGGCAGCAGGAAGCGCCAGGCGGAGACGTTGTCCATGTGGTCCACCGCCGCGCCTGCCTGCTGCGCCATCAGGATGCCGCTGCCGTCGTCGGCGGTGGTGCCCAGGGCGAGACCACCGTGGAAGGCGGGCGCGTACTGCCGCACCATGTCGCGATTGGCGATGAATCCACCCGCGCTGAGCACCACCCCGCGCCGTGCGAGTACGCGAATCGTGTTGCCGTATCGGCGTTCCAGCCGTTCCAGCCGCTGTTCCAGCGCTCGCCGCAGCGGCGGATAGTAGATACCCGGCTTTGCCGCGATCTTCGCCATGCGGGTGTAGCGGTCGCGGACGCGTCCCGGCGCGTCACGCAGCGTGTGGCATTCCACGCCGATCACCGAGCCCGTCGGGTCGGTGATCAATCGGGTCACCCGGGTCAGGGTCTCCACTCGCACTCCCGCCCGGGAAGCCGCGGCGGCGAGCGGGCCGGTGAGCTTCTTGCCCGAAGTGCCCCTGCCCTTCACCCGATGTCCGCGTTGGGCGGCCGGGATGTCGCGGAAGGCGCCGGAGATCTCGCTGCCGGAGTAGTAGAGGTAGTAGCGGTCGTTGGGGTAGGAGGTCTTGTACGGGCACAGCGAGGCTTCGAACGGCACACCGTGCGCCTTCAGCCACTCGATCAGCTCCGGGCTCTCGTCGACGAACTTGCGCAGCGTCTCCGGGGTGACCGCGTCGCCGACCTCGCGCTCGAGGTAGGCGTACATCGCCTCCGGCGTGTCTTCGACCCCCGCCTCCCGCTGCACCGAGGTGCCACCGCCCGCGTAGATGATGCCGCCGGACAGCGCCGACGTCCCGCCTCCGGCGAACCGCTCCAGCACGAGCACCTGCGCGCCCGCCGCGGTCGCTTCCAGCGCGGCCGCCGCACCCGCGGCGCCGTATCCGACCACGACAACGTCGGTGGTCAGGTCCCATTCGAGGCCCATGTCCTTAACTCCGGTCTGAAACTGAAACAAGTTTCCTCGACAAATGGAACGTCGAGCAAGTCTTCTGCCACACAACATAGACCAATGGCGCGTCCATTCTATAACGTGTTCTACATGACTGATCGGGAATACGACGTGGTGGTGGTCGGCAGCGGCGCCGCCGGCATGACCGCCGCCCTCACCGCGGCCCAGCACGGGCTGAGCGTGGTGGTCATCGAAAAGGCCGCGCACTACGGCGGGTCGACCGCACGCTCCGGCGGCGGCGTGTGGATCCCGGGCAACAAGGCGCTGCGCGCGTCGGGTCGGCCCGACGACCGCGAGGACGCACGCACCTACCTGCACAGCATCATCGGCGACGTCGTGCCCGAGGAACGGATCGACACTTTCATCGATCGTGGCGCCGAAGCGATGGACTTCGTCCTCGATCACTCGCCGCTGAAGATGACATGGGTGCCGGGCTACTCCGACTATCATCCGGAGGCGCCGGGCGGGCGGCCGGAGGGGCGCTCGTGCGAGCCCAAGCCGTTCGACACGAAGATCCTCGGCGACGAGCGGTTCAACCTGGAACCGCCGTACGCGAAGGCGCCGCTGAACGTGGTGGTCATGCAGGCCGACTTCGTCCGGCTCAATCTGATCCGGCGTCATCCGAAGGGCATGCTCCGGGCGATTCGCGTCGGTGCGCGCACCTACTGGGCCAAGTTCACTCGCAAACACATCGTCGGCATGGGCCAGGCCATCATCGCGGCTATGCGCAAGGGACTCATGGACGCGAACGTGCCGTTGCTGCTGAACACTCCGATGACCGACCTCGTCGTGACCAACGGCGTCGTCACCGGCGTCCATGCGCTGCACGAGGGCGAGCCGGTCACCTTCACCGCTCGCTACGGCGTCGTCCTCGGCAGCGGCGGTTTCGAGCACAACGGTGAGATGCGCACCAAGTACCAGCGCCAGCCCATCACCACCGAGTGGACCACCGGCGCGGCCGCCAACACCGGCGACGGCATCCAAGCGGGCATGGGTGCGGGCGCGGCTATCGGCTTCATGGAGGACGCCTGGTGGGGGCCGACCATCTTCAAGGGCGGCAAACCGTGGTTCGCGCTGGCCGAACGGAACTTGCCCGGCAGCATCATGGTGAACGCCGACGGCAAGCGATTCGGAAATGAGTCCGCTCCTTACGTCGAGGCCGTGCACACCATGTACGGCGGCGAGTACGGGCAGGGTGAGGGACCGGGCGAGAACATCCCCGCGTGGCTGGTGTTCGACCAGCGCTACCGGAACCGCTACATCTTCGCCGGGCTACAGCCCGGTCAGCGTTTCCCGTCCCGGTGGATGGAAAACGACTTCATCGTCAAGGCCGACAGCATCGAGGAACTGGCGAGCAAGATCGACGTGCCCGCCGAGGGGTTGACCGCGACCGTCGCCCGGTTCAACGGCTTCGCCGAGACCGGCAAGGACGAGGACTTCGGCCGCGGCGACAGCCACTACGACCGGTACTACGGCGATCCGACCGTGCGGCCCAACCCGTGCCTGGCCGCGCTGGTGCAGGGCCCGTACTACGCCGCCAAGATCGTGCCGGGCGATCTGGGCACGAAGGGCGGGCTGGTGGCCGACACCGCCGGGCGGGTGCTGCGCGAGGACGGCAGCGTCATCGAAGGGTTGTACGCCTCAGGCAACTGCTCCACACCGGTGATGGGACACACCTACGCGGGGCCCGGCGCCACCATCGGCCCCGCGATCACCTTCGGCTACCTCGCGGTGCTGGATATCGTCGAGCGCAAGAAGGACCAGCCCGCGGCCACCGCGGGGGCGTGAGACGAGAACGCGGTGCGGACCACGGTTCACAGGACGGGCCGGAATGCGCTCGGCCCGCCCCGCGATCCATCCACAGGCCGATGCGTAGCCGCTGAACGGTCCCGCGGAACGGACGACGCACTGGCGGGCCGGCGTCCCGGGAGCGCAGGATCGGACCCGGGCGCCGTCGAGTTCCGGCGCGGCCTCGCTCGCGGCGCGGGCGGGCCGGATCTATCCACAATCATGCACAAGGAGAACTGATGCCCATCGACCCGAAGATCGCGCTCGGCGCGCAACTGCCGAGCCGGGAGTTCGCCTGGACTCCCTCGGACGTGCAGCTCTATCAGCTGGGCCTCGGCGCCGGTACGCGCTGGACCGACCCCGCCGAGCTGCGCTACCTCGACGATCGGGAACCGCAAGTGCTACCCACCTTCGCCACCGTGGCGGCGACGTTGCACGAGACCGAGCCGCCGCGGGTGAGCTTCCCGGGGATCGAGATCGACTTGGCGAAGGTGGTGCACGGTCATCAGGAGGTCGAGGTGCACCGGCCGATCCCGGCCGCGGGCAAGGCGACGAAGGTCAGCCGGATCGCCGAGATCTGGGACAAGGGCTCGGCAGCGGTCATCGTCCAGGAGCACACGGTCACCGGCTCCGACGGAGCGCCGCTGTGGACCGAGCGCTCTTCGATCTTCGCCAAGGGCGAAGGCGGTTTCGGTGGGGAGCGCGGCCCCAGCACCAAGTCGGAATTGCCCGACCGAACCCCGGATTTCGATGTCACCACGCCGACACTGCCGCAGCAGGCGCTGCTCTACCGGATGTCCGGCGACCGCAACCCGCTGCACTCCGACCCGGAATTCGCCCGCGCGGCCGGGTTTCCCGCGCCCATCCTGCACGGATTGTGCAGCTACGGCATCGTCTGCAAGACCGCGACCGACACCGTGCTCGACTCCGACGCCGGCCGCGTCATCGGATTCCGCGCCCGGTTCGCAGGCGTGCTCTACCCGGGCGAGACGATCCGCACCCGGATCTGGCGGCAGGACGACCTCCTGACCATCGCAGCGACCGTGGTCGAACGCGACGACGCCCCGGTCCTCGGTGACGTCCAGCTGCGGTTCCGGTCCGCCTGACAGCCGGGTTACGCACCGGAGAAGAGTCGCCTTGGGGCAGCACCGCGTCGGCCCGGCGACGTGGTGCGCCCATGGCGCCGGCGATCCGCACGACCGGCCGAATTCATTTGATCGCCGACATCCGGGCGGTACATCCGCGAATATCATCCTCTGGTGGACGAAATACCCGTAACCCCTTTTGCCGGCGGGTGCCTCAATCAGGGGAAGATAACGCTGCTGGGTAACACCGTGATACGCCATCAATCCCACCCTTGGCCGCGCGATGTCGGCCGCTCTCTCGCGGCGCTGTCGCGCTCGGGATTCGACAGGTGCCCACAGGTTCTGCACCAGCCCGACGACAAAACGGCCATCTTGACGTACATGCCCGGCCACGCGCTTCCGGACCCGGTTCCCATTTGGGCCGCACAACCGGCTGTCCTGCACGATGTGACATTGCTGTGCCGGCGATTCTCCGACGCCGCGCAAACCGTGCCGTCGCCGTATCGCCGTCAGGAGGATTGGGCATCCGAATTGCCATCCTCGGGCGGCACATTTCTTCATGGTGACCTACATCCGTCCAACATCGTTTTCGACGAGGCCAGGAAACCGACGGCCATCATCGACTTCGAGCTCGCCACCGTCGGCCCGTGGATATGGAACCTGACCTCGCTGCTGTTCAGCTGGACGCCGTTCGAACCGGTCGACCGCACGTGCTGGCGGTCCACCCCATGGATCTCGAGGGTGGAAAGGTGTCGTCAGATCATCACGGTCTGGCAGTTCACCGAGAATCTGTCCGCTCTCGGCGATGCCATGCTGGAGTTCATGCAATGGCGGTATCTGACCTTCACTCGGCTGGCGAGAGCGGGCAACGAAGTCGCCGCGACACACCTCGATCCACCGGAGCGCGCCGCTCGGACGTCCGCGGTCGAACAGTTGGTCGCCGAGGTGTTCCGCTGACGCGCCGCCCGAATGCTCAGGCCACCGGCGCCAACGACACCGGAACGAATTCCGGCCCGTACAGAAGACAGGACTCCGGCCGCCACCGGATATCCCCAACGAACACGGGGGGCTCGAACATCTTCGGGAGGATGCGAAGTGTCTCGGTGAGCTGCAGCAATGCCAGCGCCGAACCGACACATCGGTGTATCCCGCGCCCGAACGCGAGCGGCACGCTGCCGCGCTTCGTCCTGATGTCGAAATCATGGGGCCGCTCGAACACCGTGGGATCTCGATCCGCAGCCGCATGGCACACCAATACCGGTGTGCCATGGGTGATCTCGAGATCCTGGTAAACGAGGTCAGCGCCGGGCCAGCGCAGATTGATCCGGACGACCGAGCCCCAGCGCAGCACCTCCCATGCCGCCTGGGTCGCGGCTTCGGGATGATCCCGCAACCACACCCACTGGTCCGGAGCTCGAGCGAAAGCGACGCCGAGCCAACCCAATTGACGGGCGGTCGTTTCCCGGCCGCCCATGATGAGGGTCATCAGCAGGTTGTGCAACTCCGCTTCGATCACATCGTCGTCGCCGATAGCGCAAGCCGCGACAGCGCGGCTCACGCGATCGTCACGGGGCCGGCCGCGACGCTGCGCGACCAGCGCGGAGACATAGGCATGCAAATCGGCTACGGCCCGCTCGGCGCGATCACGCACCCCGCCGATGTCCATCGCGAGAATCAGGCCCGAATCAGCGGAAATTCGCGCGAATTCGGCCGATTGCTCGACGGGAATGCCCAGGATTCTGCACAGTACCGCTACTGGGAGCGGGTCGGCGAATGCCTGCATCCAGTCGACTGCGGACCGGTTCGCCATTCGCTCGGCGAGTGTCCACACGGTTTCGCGAATGTGCCGTGCGGTGTCGATGTCCGCGTGCCTCGGTAACAACCCCAGCAACATCGAGCGCAGTCGAGAGTGCGTGGCGGCGTCGACATTTTGGAGATTGTGCTCGAACCAATCGTAGACGGGCCCGTTCGATAGACCCATCATCTCGCGGTGATGGCTTCCGTTGGGACCGAGCCGGTTGTCCTTATCGAGTTCTACCGCCTCCTTGTGCCGAAGCACAAGCGGACCCTTTTCGGTCCGCGCATACCACTTGCGCTCGCGCGCCCGGTCGACTTCGGCACTGTCGAAACGAAATCCGGGACGGAGGATCTCGAGTTCCGCCGCGACGGTCATGGCAACGCCAGGAGCGCGGGAATCACTTGATTCTTGATGATCGGGGACAGTCCGCTGGTGTCCTTCTCTCTGATGTCGAACCAGACGATCTGGGAGATTTCCGCCCCCGGCGCCGGCGTTCCTTTGACGCGGCCGCGCACGGCTTCGATCAGGACCCGGACCCCCGGTTCGAAGGCGGCGACATCTTCGAAAGCACGCCAATACGTCGGTGCTTCGACCTCCACCCCGAGTTCTTCGAGGACTTCCCGCCGAACCGCCTCTTCGACCGTCTCGCCCGCTTCGATCGCGCCGCCCGGCAGGATCAAGGCGTCACGGCCGCGGGTTCGTACGAGCAGCAGGTGGTGTCCGTGGAGCAGGATCAAGCCCGCTTTGCGAAGCACGTTGTGTCCGAAGCGCTGCAACGCCTCACCCAACGCCCAGACCGCGTACATCGTGGGGAAGGTGAAGCGCTCACCGCCGACGCCGTCGCTGACCTGGCCGCCGCCTCGCTCGATATCCTCGGCCTGCTGCAACAGCGCGGCCATCGCGCGGCCGAGCAGACCGGCGGCGGAGCGGTGGCCGGAATCGAACCAGGCCAACGACCCGAGCACTACCGCCGCGGCAGGCGGATGGTGCCAGGACAGCCAACCGGTGCGGCCGTCCTCGGTGCGGTATTGGAATGCCTCGTGCTCACTGTGCAAGGTCAATCGCGGGTCGGACAGCTGGGTCAACGCCAGCGAAACGAGCTGGTCGTCCTGATCGTCGAGCCACCCACGATCCCTGATCTGACCGAGCAACCACAGCAACCACCCCGCCGCGACGGCACTCGAGGTGCCGCCGTCGCGCAGGACATGTTTGATCTGTCCACAAGCGAGCAGCTCGGCACGGAAGTCTCGCCACAGGTCGAACGGAAAGGCATCCGCTCGCAGCAATGCCACGAACGCGAGCAGCGACGAGACCACCGAGACCCGCTGGTCCTGCGGGAAGCGAGACCATCCCGGCTCGTCGTCGCGCACCGCGCCGCTCAACCACTCGACGCCACGGCGCAACACATCGGCGATATCGCGGTGCAGGTCCGACCACTGGCCCAGCGCGATCATGGCCAACGCGTGGGTGTGCACATTGGTGTCCTGGATCGCCGGACTGAGGAACGCGCCGTCCGCGTTCTGGAATTTCAGGAGCGCTTCGACCTCATCGATCGGCCGCACTGCGTGACCGAGCGAGATCTTCGTCGCGGACAGCGCGAGCAGGCCCTCGGCGATGTTCGCCGGCCTGACGTCGGTCTCCGGCGTCGTGCCCCAGTGGATGGGCAACTGGAGCAACCATTGCAGTCCGCTCTGACAAACCTCCCGTTGCTCCGGCAACAGCAAATCGGGGTGCTGCTGCAACAGTGCGGAATAGTCGACCGGACTCTCCTGGATCGGCGGCGCGCCGCTGCGCTGCGTGAACTCGACGAACCAGCTCGCGACCACCTCCGACACCGCGCGATGCCCCTGCCGGTCGACGTCGTAGAGCGCGATGTCTATGCCGTATTCGTCCTCGAGTTGCACCCGGACACGACGATCCGTGCTGCTCGGAAGCATGGCCACGTGACGAGGCCCTTGCCCGTGATAGTCCCGGCCGAGCAATTGCAGCGGCACCAGGATGTCTCGATCCGCCAAGCCGTAGCCGAGAAAGACCAGCTCGTAGTTGAAGAACAAGGAATAGATGAACCGCGAGAGCGCATCGTTGCTCTCGATCCGCGTGTAGTCCTCACCGCTGAGCACGAAGCGGCGCCTACCGACGTCGCCGTGCAGCTTGACGAGGAACGGCCGCCGCTCGGCGATGGAGCCGAGCATCGTTATCTCGTCCGGGATCAATCCGACGAGCGGTTCGCGGAAGTGCTTGGCGTACGCGGCTTCCAGGGCGCCGTCGTAGTTCGTCGTGATGAACCCGGCGCACGGCAGACGCACCAGATACTCGTAGGAGCCCAGATCGGGCGGCAGCGGCCGGCCGAATATCTCGCAGAGATGCTGATCGACCCGAGGGCCCATTTTGCCCCGCAGGTAGTCACCGCACGGGAGATAGGCCGCCTCGTCCAACAGGCGTTCGGCCGTGGCGGCCTCGTCCGCGTCGAGACGACCGACCCTGCGCCCGTAGGTGATCAGCTTGCCGAACAACTCGTGCCAGGAAGGGAATCCCAACGGCCGCGATAGTCCGGCGCCGACGAAGAAGACGACCGGCCGATCGCCGGTCGTCAGGTGGTCGGAGACGCGCGCGATGTCGGGATGATCCACAGTTTCCCCCTGGAAAGCAGTGTGACCGCTGCGAGCCCTACGGCCCCGGCCGGAACCCGGCCGATCACATGCCGATGGTACGCCCCACGTCCTCGGTGCGTCGGATATCGGACTCGGGCTCGCCGCGCCGGATCGCGACACCCTGGATCACCAACGCGTACAGCACGATGACCAGCACCGGGGCGGCCAGCGGCGCCCAGGCCAGGCGCACGGGGACGAGCGCCGCGCACACCGCGGCCGCCGTGAAGCCGACCGCCCCGGCCACCGACGGGATCGTGGTGGGTACCACGCCGTGCGGCGCGGTCACCGTCGCGGCGTTGAGCAGGTAGGTCGTGGCCACCAATCCCGTCGCGGCGGAGGCGAGCACACCCGCGTCGGCGATGACCAGCACGCCGAGCGCGAGCAGCACCGCGCAGACCGCCAGCGGCCGCAGCCACCAGCCGAGCCCGACGACGACGAGGGCGGGAACGCCGATCCACGGCTCCAGCAGCGCCACCGACGTCGCCAGCAGCACGCCGGAGAGAACGGCGAGGAATTTGGTCATCGGCGCACCCGCACGGTCCTGCGGTGCTCGGGAAGCGCCCGCATGATCTGGTCCAGGCGCGCGTCTTCCGGCCACGCCACGATGTCGACGCCGACGGTGCCCATGTCCCGGTACATGGCCGCGCGCTCGAGCTGCCACATCTTGGCCAGGATCGGGTCGAGGTCGTCCCGGAACGGCGTGCCGCGCAGCACGTCCACCACGACCACCACGTGTCCACGCTTGCGCAGGTCGATCAGCGCGAGCGCGAACTGGGTGTCCAGCAGCGTGGAGAAGGCGACTACGATCGCGCCGAGCGGCACGGCCGCGTGTGGCGCGAGGGTGCCGGTGGTCGGAATGTGTTCGTCGCCGACGTCGAGCACGGTGTCCACGATGCGGTAGAACTGGCGGCGCCCGATGTCCGGCCGCAGCCAGCGCGGCGCCTGGCCGAGGCAGACCACCGCGGTCCGGTCGCCCGCCTGCAAGGTCGACTGCACCACCTGCGCCGCGCCGCGCACCGACAACTCCAGCGAGTCGGTGGCCGGTCCCGGCGCCTGCTGTGAGGTGTCCACCAGCACCACCACGTCCGCGGAACGGTTGGTCAGCCGCTCGGTGACATACAACCGCCCGCGCCGCGCGCTCACCGCCCAGTTCACGATGCGCAACTGGTCGCCGGGCGCGTAGGCGCGGATGTCGGCGTACTCGACGCCGGGCCCGTGCCTGCGGGTCAGGTGGGTGCCGAGCCGCTCGGGAAGTTCGGTGCGCGGCAGGCGCATCCGCTGCGGATCGGTGATCGGATAGACGAACAGCTGGCCCGCGGGCAGCACCACGGTGGCGACCGCGAGCCCGGCCGGGCTCAGCGCCGAGACCCGCACCGACACCGGGTAGCGCCCCCATCTGCTCGCCGAGAGCGCGAGCCGCAATCCGGCGGGCGCGACTCCGGAATCGCTGGCCTCCTCGACCTGCATCGCCAGCCCGGTCGCGCTCTGCGGTTTCAGGCGCAGCAACGCGTGTCCCTTCTCGACGAAGGCGGCGACGGTGAGTACCACTTCCTCGGTCTCGAAACAGCGCAGCGTGCCGCCGCCGTCGACCTGGATCCTCGTCGAGGATTGCTGAAACCGCGCGGTGGCCAGCACACCGAGCAGCGGCGCGGCGAACACGAGCAGTTGCCACCTACCCAGGACCACCGCGAGCACCAATGCCACCGCCGCGCACCCGGCGAGCATGAAGACCAGCGGGGCAGGGCGCCACCGCAGTTCGGCGTCGACCGCGGAGCTGGCGTCGCGGTGCCTCATGTCACGGTGGCGCGCGGGACCGGCAGACGGCGCAGCAGTTCGGTGATCACGTCCTCGCCGCGGATGCGGCGCACCCACATCTCCGGCCGCAGCGTGATCCGGTGCGCCATCGCCGGGATCGCCAGCGCCTTCACATCCTCGGGGATCACGTAGTCGCGGCCGAGCAGCAGTGCCCGCGCCCGGGACATCTGCACCAGATCGAGTTCCGCGCGAGGGCTCGCACCGACCTCGACCTGGGGATGCCCCCTGGTGGCCGACGCCAGCGCGACGACATAACTCACCACGTCGGGATGCACGGTCACGTATTCCACGGATTGCCGCATCTCCAGCAGCCCGTTCGCGTCCACCACCTGGTTGACCTGCGGCTGCTGCGCCCCGCGCTCGAGCCTGCGGCGGATCATCTGCGTCTCGTCCTGCTCGGACAGATATCCCAGCCGCAGCTGGATGGCGAACCGGTCGAGCTGCGCTTCCGGCAGCGGATAAGTGCCCTCGTACTCGATCGGATTGTCGGTGGCCAGCACGACGAACGGTTGCGGCAGCAGGAACGTCTCGCCGTCCATGCTCACCTGTCCCTCGGCCATCGCCTCGAGCAGCGCGGCCTGTGTCTTCGGCGGGGTGCGGTTCACCTCGTCGGCCAATAGCAGGTTGGTGAACACCGGCCCGCGGCGGAAGGTGAACCGGCCGGAGGACATGTCGTAGATCGTCGACCCCAGCAGGTCGGCGGGCAGCAAATCGGGGGTGAACTGCACCCGGTTGAACTGCAGCCCGAGCGCGGCCGCGAACGATCTCGCGATCAGCGTCTTACCGAGGCCGGGTAAGTCCTCGATCAGCACGTGCCCACCGGACAGCACGGCGATCATGATCAACTGCAACTCGTCCTGCTTGCCGACCACGACCCGGGACAGTTCCCGGAGCACGGCCTCGCTGCGCTGGATGGTCGCGTCCATCGGCATGGTCATTTGTGTACCCGCACTTGTTGCCTCAACCCATTTCACATTCTCTGCAGGCGGCTCAGGATCTCGTCCAGCGCCGCACGTCCCGGTGCCCTGCTGGTCTGATCACGAAGGGCCGAATTGGCCGGATCCACCCAGCGCCACAATTCGGGCCCGAACTGGTGGATTCCCGCGGCCTCGACCGCTCGACGGTTCTTCGCCACCCGCTGTCCGGCGGAGAGTTCGAACTCCTTGGCCAGCAGCGGACGCAGGTGCCGGTCCCAATCGGCACGGCTGCCGTCCGCGCGGTCGGCGAGCATCTGCGCCCTGGCGTGCCAGCGTTGCAGCATTTCCGCCGGACCGTTCTCCATATCCTCGACCTCGTCGTCCCCGGCTTCCGAGCGCTCGAACAGCGACCAGATCAGCCAACCCAGCGCCACTGCCACCGGGATTCCGGCGACGATCAGCAGCAGCCCGCGGGCGCGTTCGACGGCGACCAGCTCGATCCCCGCGACGACGATAACTCCCGTGATCACCACCCCTATCCGATTCACTGGACGTCCTTTCTCGCCCGGCCGGTCACGCGGGGACCTCCCCTTGCAGGTCGGCGAGCACGATGCGCAGCAACTGCTCGGCACGCATGCGCTGCCATTCGAGCATGGCGTGCGGGCTGAACCTGGCCTCCTCGAAGAGGGCGACCAACTCACGGGCGGACGCGTCGTGCAGCGCGCCGCGTTCGAACGCACGGGCCAGCACTTCCATCGGAGTGTCCGACGCGAGCGGAGCGGCGGAGCGATCGGAGGCCAAGCCGCGCTCCATCGCGACGTAGCAGGCGATGATCGCGGTGCGCGGGTCCTGACCGGGTGCGTTCATCGCGGCCAGGCCCATTTCGGCCGCACGCGCCAGCGAGTCCGCCACGGTGGGCACGGCCGCAGCCGCCTGCGCGGGCACGGGCGCGGGCTTGCGCCGGGACGACACCGCGACCACGACCAACCCGCTCATCGCCACCGTCACCAAGCCCGCGGCCGCGATTCCGGCCAGCACCAGCGCCGTCCCGGTCAGCTCCGCCGACCTCGGATCGTATTCGGCGGGCGCCGATGTCCCCGGCTCCGGGGCAGTGCCCGTGGTGGTGGCGGGCGCGGGCGGGCGCGTGGGCTCACCGGGCCCGCTCGCGCCGATGAAGTAGATCGCCGACGCGGCCGCGAGCAGCACCCCGAGCAGCGCGAGCGCGCCGAGCACCGCCAGGCCTGCCCGCCCGAGACGCCACTGCCTACGTTCGTCCTCGCGTTCCGGCTCGGGCATGGCCAGCGGCAACCGGTGCTGGCTGGCGATCACCCCCGCCAGCAGGATCACGATCGACACGGTGAGCAGCACCGGCATGAGCGCGACCGACAAGGCGGAGGGAGCGTGCCCGCGCGGCTCGGTTTCGGTAATTCCTGGGATGTATCCGTGCAGAGCGATGGCGGCAAAAGCCAGCAGCGTGATCAGGACGATCACGCGCGATATCGGCGCTCGCGCCCGGGCCACTGGCTACCACCAAATCTGAGTACTGCACAAAACAGCCACATAGTTACATGCCGGGCGGTCCGCTCGGGATGGAATGGAATACTTCGGAGTCCCTCCTCTAAAACCGCACCTGCGCGGGGAGCCGGCGGGCTGTCCGGCCCGGCGGCGACTACCGGGCGATATCGGACGAGGACTGGGACAATTCACAAAGCCTGCTCGCCAAACGTGAGATATCCGGCACTTCCCGGACGTTCCGTACCAGCTCGTTCAGCACCGAAGACGCGACCACGGTGAGTACGCGATCGGTGTCGTAGAGAACGTCGACAAGGTTCACGAAACGCATCGACCAGGCCGGGGGAACTTCGCACAGGGGTGGTACATCTCGTATTTCCCAGTGCTGAAATCGTTGGGCCAGCGCCACATAATCCGCCGCGGATGTTGGGACTCCACACAATTCGGCGAACTCGATGACAAGAGTGCCGCCGTCGCAGGCAATGGCGCGCAATCTGCGCGGGCCGACGGAAATATCGACCGCTGATTCGTCGACGCGTTGTGCCGCACCGCGTTTCCCGGCGCCGGCGGCCGCCCTCGGTAGCGTCTTGCGAGCCGCGTGCCCCACCGGGGCCACGAGGTATCGCCCGGCGGTGAATCCAGTGCGGCAGCCACGGGAACCGAGGCAGCGGTAGTCGATCGCACCGTCGACGGCCACCACGTCCATGCGCGCGAGAATCCGTTCGATCGTCGGCACGAACCGGTCGTGGAACAGCGGATTCGGCAACAGCTCGGCGGGCGGATAGTTCGAGGTCAGCACCAGCACGATGCGGCGGGCGAACAGCGCGTCGAGCAGGCGCGCGATCAGCATCGCGTCGCCGATGTCGTGCACGTGGAATTCGTCGAAGCAGACCAGCAAGGCATCGCCGAGCAGTGTGTCCACCGCGGCGTCGATCGAGCCGGATACGTGCGCCGCGGCGTGCAGACCGGCGAAGAACTGGTGAAAGTGGTAGCGCCGCTTACGTTCCGAGGACACCGCGGCGAAGAACCGATCCATGAGCATGGTCTTGCCGCGCCCAGGCCTGCCGTGCAGATAGACGCCGCGGCGCCGCCGGAGCGGCCTGCCGCGCCGATCCACGAGTTCGCGTAGCCGCGCCGCCGCCCGCGCCTGATCGGAATCCCACCGGATGACTTCGGGTTCCATGACACCTCCTGGTCCTCTACATTTGTAGAGGACCAGGCCGAACTGCGGCAGGAAGGGTGATCATGTCCACAGGCGACCGGCGCGTGCTCCTCGTCGACACGGCCATCGAACTGATCGCGACAAGGGGCCTGCGCGCGCTCACGCACCGCGCGCTGGACGCGGAGCTGGAACTGCCCGCCGGATCGGCTTCCTACTACTTCCGCAGCAAACGCGCGCTCATCGAGGCCGTCGTGGACCGGATCACCAGCCGATCCCGCGACGATTTCGCCGCCGCCGCGCTCGCGCCGACCGGCGCCGTGGCGCCGGAATCGATCGCCGAGGCCATCGCCGCCTGGCTCGACCGGCTACTGGCCGACCGGCGCGCTCACCTGATCGCCCGGCACGCCTTGCTCATCGACCTGCTGGACGATCGCGACCTGCATCCCCGGCTCGTGCGCTGCCTGTTCTCCCCCGACCGTGCCCGAGACCTCTTCCGCGCGATGGGCGCGGCCGACCCGGACACCCGGGCGGACGACTTCGTCGCCGTCGTCGAGGGAGCCGTCTTCGACCGCTTCGCGGGCAACCGCACCGCCCTGCGCCCGAACACACCGCAGAGCGTGCGGCAGCTCGCCCGCATCCTCGCCGCACACCTGAGCGCGTGACCGCCGCCGCTCAGCGCGGCCAGCCCAGCTGGCTATAGGTCACGCCGGTGAGGTAGCCGCGGATACCGGCGGCCGGATACGGGATGAGCGTTTCCGGCAGCTTCGCGAGCGGAAACCACCGCAGTTCGTAGGACTTGTCGGGCTCGCGGTTGACCGGCTCACCCGCCCAGCGGCGGGTCTCGAAGAACAACCCGATCCGGGCCTCTCGCCCGGCATCGACGACATGCGCGGAATGGACGTGCCGCAGGTCCGCCGGGTCGATCGCCACGCCGACCTCCTCGCCCGCCTCGCGGATCGCCGCGGCGAGCGCCGACTCCCCTGCCTCCAGCTTCCCGGCAGGCAGGTGCCACAACCCGTCGAACTCGTCCGCGCTGCGCCGCCTGCTCAGCAACAACTCCGCGCCGCGCAGCAACAGCACGTGCACGTCCACCACATGCCGGACCACCACCGCCCCAACCTACGCGTCACCGCGATTCGCCCGAGGCGGTTCCTACTCCGCACCCGCCGTGAACGGGTGCCAAGCATGACCCGACCATGCGAAGCCGACCGGATCAGTCGGTGCTGAGGACCAGGCCGGAGGTGGGGACGCCGGTGCCCGCGGTGACCAGGATGTTGGTCAGGTCGGAGACCGGGTTGACCGACGTGCCGCGAATCTGGCGCACGGCCTCGGCGATGCCGTTCATACCGTGGATGTACGCCTCGCCGAGCTGGCCGCCGTGGGTGTTGAGCGGCAGTCGGCCGCCGACCTCGATGGCGCCGCCGGAGATGAAGTCCTTCGCCTCGCCCCGGCCACAGAATCCGAGCTCCTCCAGTTGCATGAGGACGAACGGGGTGAAGTGGTCGTAGAGGATCGCGGCCTGCATGTCCTCCGGACGCAATCCACTCTGCGCCCACAACTGGTCACCGACCAGGCCCATCTCCGGAAGGCCGGTCATGGCGTCGCGGTAGTAGCTGGTCATCACATACTGGTCGGCTCCGGAACCCTGGGCGGCAGCGGCGATCACGGCGGGACGCTGCGGCAGATCGCGGGCCCGCTCGACACTGGTCACCACGATCGCGACGCCGCCGTCGGACTCCTGGCAGCAGTCCAGCAGATGCAGCGGCTCGGCGATCCAGCGGGAATTCTGATGATCCTCCAGCGTGATCGGCTTGCCGTAGAAGAAGGCGGCCGGGTTCACCGCGGCATGCTTGCGGTCGGCCACGGCCACCTGACCGAAGTCCGCGCTGGTGGCCCCGTAGACGTGCATGTAGCGCCGGGCGACCATGGCTACCTGCGCGGCCGGTGTGCCCAGCCCCTGCGGGTAGGACCACCCCGCGTCGATGCCCGACGAGGTGGGCGCGGTGGCCAGCGCCGTGGAGAACTGCCCGAACCGCGACACCGATCGCTCGTTGAACGCGCGGTAGGCCACGACCACATCGGCGATTCCGGTGGCCACCGCCATGGCGGCCTGCTGGATGGTGGCGCAGGCCGCGCCGCCGCCGTAGCCGATATGGCTGAAGAACTTCAGCTGCGGAATGCCGACCGCCCTGGCGACGGCGGCCTGGGTGTTGGTGTCCATGGTGAACGTGGTCAGGCCGTCCACGTCGGCGGGCGTCAGGCCCGCGTCGGCCAGCGCGGCGGTGACCGCCTCGGCGGCCAGGCGCAGTTCGCTCCGGCCCGAGTCCTTGGAGAAGTCGGTGGCCCCGATGCCGACGATGGCGGCGCGGCCGGAAATCGGCTCAGACATCGGCCCTCCGTAACGCGATGACGGCCGTGGCCGTGATGTGGTCGCCGAGGCTGTCCTTGCCGACCACGTCGATGTGGATGTCGTCGCCCTCCAGCGCGGTCACCGTGCCGGTCAGCGTCAGTGTGTCCCCGGCGTACAACGGCACGCCCAGACGCAGCGCGATCGACTTGACAACGGCGCGCGGGCCCGCCCAGTCGGTGACGAAGCGCTGCACCAAGCCGGTGTCGGTCAGGATGTTGACGAAGATGTCCTTCGAACCGCGGGCGACGGCCTTGTCCCGGTCGTGGTGCACGTCTTGAAAATCCCTGGTGGCCAGGGCGGTGCTGATCACGAACGTGGGGTCGGCGTGGATCACCAGCTCGGGCAGCACCGTGCCGACGCGCACGGCGTCCGGTTCCACGGCGGCGGTCATGAGACCACCTGCCAGACCGGCAGGCTCGCCTCGTCGTCGAGCTTCTCGAAGCCCACCTCGACCGGCAGGCCGACCCGCACCTCGGCGGGGTCGACGCCGCGCAGTTCCCCGAGCATGCGCACGCCCTCCTCCAATTCGACCAGCGCCACCACGAACGGCAGCTGCCGTCCCGGCACCTTCGGCGCGTGGTGCACGACGTAACTGAACACGGTGCCGCGCCCGGAGGCGACGATGTAGTCGGTCGGTTTCGATTTGTCCTGCCAGATGGCCGGAATGGGCGGGTGCCGCAGCGATCCGTCCGACAGGCGCTGAATGCGCAACTCGCCCACTTTCGTTCCCTCCCAGAAGAATTCGGTGTCCCAGGAGACCAGTGGCTTGACCCGCTCGCCCGCGGCGGGTTTCGGCGCCGCGCTGCCGGGGGCGAATTTCAGCAGCCGGAACAGCATCTCGGCGACCACCTCGTCACCGACCCGCCAGCTGGTCCGGAAGGTGACGAACCATCCCTCGCCCAGCGCCGTGCGCTTCGGGCCGCGAATATCCGACAGCGTGCTGGTGACCGAGACCTGTTCGCCGACCGCGAGGTAGCGGTGGTAGGTCTGCTGACAATCCGTGGCGACCACGGAGGTGTAACCCGCGGCGTCGAGCAGTTCCGTGGCCGCGCCCATCGGGTCGTCGGCGGGTCGGGAGCCGTTGAGCCCGAACATGGTCCACACCTGCGCCATGGCGGGCGGCGCGACGATGCCGGGATGACCCGCCGCGCGCGCCGCCTCCTCGTCGACGTAGATCGGGTTGGCGTCGCCCAGCGCCTCGACCCAGTTGTTGATCATCGGCTGGTTCACCGGATCACGCCCGAAACGGGGCGCGCACTCACCCGCGGCCCGAATGGCCTCGGCTGCGGCGATGATCGCTTCCGGAGTAGTGGTTTCCGGCACGCGCGGCTCCTTCACTCGTTATCGGGGTACTCGCGGCAACCGCAGTCCGGACGAGGCGACCAGCTCGCGCATCACCTCGTTGACGCCACCGCCGAAGGTGACCACGAGGTTCTGCTTGGTCCTGCGGTCCAGCCAGGTCAGCAGTTCGCCGGTGGCCGGGTCGGCCGGGTCGCCGTAGCGGCCGACGATCTCCTCGGCGAGCCTGCCCGCCTCCTGGAGCGATTCGGTGGAGTAGACCTTGGTGGCGGACGCGTCGGCGATCACCTGGGCCTGGTCGCCGTCCACGCCGGCGGCGGTCGCGCCGGGCCCGGAGGCGGTAGCGGAGCGTGACCACGCAGGGCCCTGCGAACGCCGCCCATCGGACGCAGCGGCCACCTGCCAGTTCAGCAGTTCGTTCAACCGCACCATGGCGTGGATGCGACCCAGCGCGCGCCGCACGTCCGGTTCGGCGAGCACGCCGCGCGGTCGCGCCCAGTCGCGCACCCGGTCGTAGAGCTGCTCGATCTTGCCGGACGGACCCAGGCTCACCCGCTCGTGGTTGAGCTGCGTCGTGATCAGCTTCCAGCCCCGGTTCTCCTCGCCGACCAGCATGTTCGCCGGGACGCGCACGTTGTCGAAATAGGTCGCGTTGGTGTGGTGCGCGCCGTCGCAGGTGATGATCGGCGTCCACGAGTAGCCGGGATCCGTGGTGTCCACGATCAGGATCGTGATGCCGCGGTGGCGCGACTCGGCCGAGCCGGTGCGGCAGGCCAGCCAGACGAAGTCGGCCTCGTGCGCGCCCGTAGTGAAGATCTTCTGCCCGTTGACGATCCAGTCCCCGGCCTCGTCGCGCACCGCCGCGGTGCGCAGCGAGGCCAGGTCGGTGCCCGCCTCCGGCTCGGAGTAGCCGATCGCGAAATGGACGTCACCGGAGAGGATTCCCGGCAGGAAGCGCTGCTTCTGCTCGTCCGTGCCGAACTGCTGCAAGGTGGGGCCGACGGTCAGCAGCGTCACCAGCGGCAGCGGGACGTCGGCCCGGACCGCCTCGTTGAAGAAGATCTGCTGCTCGACCGGCCCGAAACCCTGGCCCCCGTATTCCTTGGGCCAGCCGACGCCGAGCCAGCCGTCGCGACCCATGCGGCGCACCACGGCGCGGTAGGCGTCGCCGTGCCGGTTCACCGCCATCTCGGCCTCCTCCTCAGGAGTCACGAGATCGGCGAAGTAGGCGCGCAGTTCGTCGCGCAGCCGACGTTGCTCGGTGGTCAGGTCGATGAACATCTCGCCCCCAATCGATCGAGCCGGAACGACGCGCCGCCGAGCCAGCGGGCGATGTCCTTGGCTTGTGAGTAGTAGCGGTGCATCGGGTGGGTCATGTCCACTCCGAGGCCGCCGTGCAGGTGATGGCACTTCTGCATGGCCGCGGGCAGCTGTTCGGCGACGGTGTAGGCGAGCACCGCCAGGTCGTCGTCGGTGCGCTCGCGATGTTCCCGACTCGAGTCCTCCTGGGCCAGTGCCCAGTTCGCCGAAACCGCGGCCACGTGCAGGGTGCGCGAGACGACGTACAGGTCCGCGATCTGCTGGGCCACCGCTTGGAACTCGGCCAGCGGCCTGCCGAACTGGTGACGTGTCCGCAGATGCTCGGCGGTGAGCGTGATCGCACCCTTGAGCAAGCCATCGGCTACCGAGCCGATGGAAGCGAGCGCCAAACGGTGCAGTTCCGCCAGGCCGGTCGGCCACAACTGCTCGGCGGGGATCTCCACCTGGTCCAGCCGCACGGTGCATTCGGGGATGCCGCCGGAGACCGGAGTGGGCGTCAGGGTGAGCCCTTCGGCCTGCGCGTCGACGAGGGCGATCCCGGAACCGGTCGGCACGAGCAGCCAACTCGCCTGCTCGGCGTAGGGCACGGCAACCTTGCTGCCACTGATCCGCACGGTGTTCCCGTCGGCCACCGCGGTGGTCTCCGGTTCAGCGGTGAAAGGCGCCGCGGCTTCGCTCAGCGCGGCCGTGAGCACCATCCCTTTGGCGATCTCGGGCAGCACCCGCGCCACGACGCTCTCCGGCGCACTGGCCACCAGCGGCAGCACGCCGAAGCCCAGCGTCGGAAGGGCGGGTACCGCGACCGCGTCCGTCGCCAGCTCGGTCAGCAGAGCCGCCACCTCGAGCAGCCCCATACCGTCACCGCCGTGCCGCTCCGGTACTGCGACGACAAGCAGTCCGGAGTCGGCCAGTCTCGGCCACAGTTCCATATCGCGAGCGGTTTCTCGCTCCAGCAAACTCACGACGACTTCGGCCACCGCGTCCTGGCCCTCGTCCCTGGTGAAATCCACGTTTTCTCCCGGTTGTCGGCGACTAGCTGTTCATGTCGCGAGGCAGCCCGAGAATCCGCTCACCAGCCACGGTGAGCAAGATTTGCTCAGTTCCACCAGCGATCGATAGACAGCGCGTGAGCAAGAATTCCTTCACCACTTCGGAATCCTGCGCGCCGGAAGACCCTGCCGTCTCGACAGCGAATTCAGCGACCGCTTGGCGATGGCGTACCCCGACCAATTTGCGAACACTACTTTGCGCCCCGGGGTCGCCCCCCACCAGCAACTTCACTGCGGCGCGTTGCTCGAGCAGAAGCCCGGCGACGGCTTCGGCGACGAATCCGCCGAGCCGGTCGTTCACCATTTCGGCGCCGGGACCGGTGGCGGGCGATTTCGCGATCAGCTCTTCGAGCACCGGACCGATCCCGTTCCCACCCATGGCGACCCGCTCGGTAGCCAGAGTGGAGCGGGCGATCTTCCACCCATTGTTCAATGCGCCGACCACGCAATCGTCGGGCACGAACACGTCGTCGAGGAACACCTCGCTGAAACGCGCCTCACCGGTGATCTGCACCAGCGGCCGCACTTCGAGTCCGGCGCTGTGCATGTCGACCACGAAGTAGGTGATGCCGCGGTGTTTGGGCGCATCCGGATCTGTCCGCGCCAGGCAGATCGCCCAATTCGCTTTGTCACCCAGCGAGGTCCACACCTTCTGACCGCGCAGCACCCAGCCGCCGTCCGTCTTCTTCGCGGTGGTGCGCAACGCCGCCAGGTCGGAGCCCGCTTCGGGTTCGCTGAACAGCTGGCACCAGACCACCTCCCCGCGCAAGGTCGGCCAGGCGAAGCGCTCGATCTGCTCCGGGGTCCCGTGCTGCAACAGCGTCGGAATCGCCCAGCCGCCGATGGCGAGGTCCGGCGCGGTGAGCCCCGCGCGGCGCAGCTCCTCGGAGATCACCAGGCCGGTCATCGGGTCCGCGGCGCGTCCGTAGGGCCGCGGCCAATGCGGCATGACCAGACCCGCCTCGACCATCGCGTCGCGCTGCCGATCGGCGGGCAGCGCGGCGATCCGCGCGACTTCGGCGGCCAGCTCCTGCGCGCTGTCGCCGTCCACGGCCACGCCCTCGTCGGCGAAGACCCGGTCGGCGCCGGTGGTGCGCCGCAGGCCCTGGCGGGTCAACTCGGTGACCCGCGCCCGCCAGCGCGCCGAACCGCCGAGCAGTTGCCGCAGCGCCGTCACCCGGCGCAGGTACAGGTGCGCGTCGTGCTCCCAGGTGAAGCCGATGCCGCCGAGCACCTGGATGCAGTCCTTGGCGGTCTCGACGGCGGCGTCCAGGGCGATCGCGGCCGCGATGGCGGCGGCGATCGGCAGCTCGGCGCCGCCTTCGTCCACGGCGGCCGCGGTGTCGGCCGCTACGGCGCGGATGAGCTCGGTGCGGCACAGCATCCAGGCACAGATGTGCTTGACCGCCTGGAACGACCCGATCTTGCGACCGAACTGCTCGCGCACCTTGGCGTACTCGACCGCGGTCTCCAGACACCAGCCTGCGAGACCGGACAGTTCGGCGGTGACCAGCGCGACGAGCAGATCCCCGGCGGCGTGCGGCGCGACGAACACCTGTTCGGCGGGCACGCGCAGATCGGCGCAGTGCACCCGGGCCAGCGGCGTGCTCGGATCCAGCGGCGCGAGCGCCTCGATCCGCAAGCCGTCGGCATCGGGCGGGACCAGGCACCACCGCTGGCCCTGCGGGTGATCGATCGGCAGCAGCACGGCGGTACCGGGGGCAGCGCCGAGCACGGAATCCCAGGTACCCGTGAGCAACACACCGTCGCTTGCGGCGGGTACGCTCACCGTCGAACCGACGACGAAGTCGAGCGCGACACCGCAGGGCAGGTCCTCGTCGAGCCTGCCCTCGGTGATCAGATTGGCCAAAGCCGTTGCGAGCACGGGGCCGCCGACCAGGTCGTGCGCCGCCTGCTCCACCAGCACGGCCAGATCGGCGACCGACCCGCCCGCACCGCCCGCGTCCTCGGCCACCGCGACCCGGAAGATCCCGATCTCGGCCAGCGCGGGCCAGTAGGCGCGCCAGAAGTCGGCCGCGCCGGTTCGCATTGTTGCAATTGGACGGACCGACGCCGCCCATCCGCGCATCGACTCCTGAACGGCTTTATGCTCGTCAGTGGTGGCGATGGTCACACTCCATACCGCCTTTCCGGCGTGACTCCCACACCTAGAACATGTTCTAATATCCTAGCCGGGCGGAAGTCAAGAGACCATCACGCCGCGGCGACACCGCGCACGCAGCCGACGAAACGACGTTTCCGGAAAGGACTTTCATCAATGGCCAGTCCGTCCCGATCGCAGCCAGCCGACTCGAGCGCGGCCCGGCCCGCGGCCACGGTCACCACGCTCAGCGAGGACGAGCTGAGTTCGGCGGCGCAGCGTGAACGGCGCAAGCGGATCCTGGACGCGACCTTGGCGCTCGCGTCCAAGGGTGGTTACGACGCGGTCCAGATGCGCGCGGTGGCCGAGCGCGCCGATGTCGCCGTCGGCACGCTGTACCGCTACTTCCCGTCCAAGGTGCACCTGCTGGTCTCGGCGCTGTCACGCGAATTCGAGCAGATCGAGGGCAAACGCAAGCCGCTTGCCGGGCAGTCTCCCCAGGAGCGCATGCACCTGCTGCTCACCCAGATCACCCGGATGATGCAGCGCGATCCGCTGCTCACCGAGGCCATGACCCGGGCGTTCATGTTCGCCGACGCCTCGGCCGCCGCCGAGGTGGACCGCGTCGGCAAGGTGATGGACCGCGTCTTCGCGCGGGCCATGAACGACGGCGAGCCCACCGAACGGCAACTGGCCATCGCGCGGGTGATCAGCGACGTGTGGTTGTCGAACCTGGTCGCTTGGCTGACTCGCCGCGCCTCGGCCACCGACGTCACCGAACGTCTGGAACTGACCGTCGACCTCCTCCTCGGCGAACGCAACCAGTAAGCTCTAACGGGATCTCTCAGCGCACAGCGAGCAAATTCGACGCCCCGTCACCCATCGGGCCCGAATTGCCCGCTGTGCTGCGACGAAGCTCACCCGCTCGGATCCCGTTGCCGTTAGCTGGGCAGATCCACCGGACACCGGTTCAGCACCTGCGTAATCGTGCGCACGCGGACCGGCGCGCTGCTGTGCGGCGAATTCAACACAGTATTGTTTTGCCCGCCCCCTGAAAAAACTCCTCCGATCACTAGGTTGGATGCGTGAGCGCACAGGATCTGCCACTGGAACTTCGCCGTGCACTGTCGACGGTCGCGCGCGTGCCACGGCTTTTGGTCGCATCGGACTACGACGGGACACTCGCGCCCATCGTCTCCGACCCGGCCAAAGCCTTTCCCCATCGGGAATCGGTGAGCGCGTTACGAGCCCTCGCCGGCCTGACCGGGACCACGGCCGCCGTGATCTCCGGCCGCGCGCTGCGAGATCTCGCGGCGCTGTCCCGCCTGCCCGTCGAGGTGCAACTGATCGGCAGCCACGGCTCGGAATTCGACGTGGGCTTCGTGCACGCGATCGACAACGACGCCAAGCATCTGCTCCAAGAGGTGCAGACGGCGCTGAACCAGGTCGCCTCGGACAATCCGGGCGTCACCGTCGAGATCAAGCCGGCCAGTGTCGCGTTGCACGTGCGCAACGCCAGCCCGGAAATCGGGCATCGCGCGTTGTCGCAGGTCCGGCTCGGTCCGGCGTGCTGGTTCGGGGTGCAGGTCACCGAGGGCAAGGCCGTCATCGAACTGGCTGTGGTGCAGACCGACAAGGGCACCGCACTCGACACCGTCCGGCATCAGGCGGGGGCCTCGGCCGCGGTGTTCTTCGGCGACGACGTCACCGACGAGAAGGCGTTCCGGGTGCTCTCGGGTCCGGACGTCGGCATCAAGGTCGGCGAGGGCGAGAGCCTGGCCAGATTCCGGGTGGACAGCACCGAGGCCGTGGCGCGCGCGCTGGCCTACCTGCTGGAGGAGCGCCGGACCTGGCTGGCGGGCGCGAGCGCGCCACGCATCGAGCGGCTGACCATGCTGGCCAGCCCCCGCTCGGTCGCGCTGCTCACCCCGGACGCCACGGTCACCTGGTTCTGCCACCCGGAACCGGATTCCGCCGCGGTGTTCGCACACCTGCTCGGCGGCCCGCAAGGCGGTCACTTCACCATCGAGCCCGAGCGCCCGGGACTGCCGCTCTCGCAGCGCTACGTCGACGGCACGATGACCGTCGAGACCCGTTGGGCCAAATTGCAAGTCACCGACTACCTGCCACACGACGTGGCGTCCACCCGTACCGACCTGACCCGGGTGATCACCGGTGACGCGAAGGCCGTGGTCACCTTCGCTCCCCGGCCGGAATTCGGCCAGGTGCCGGTGAACCTCGAAGCGCAGGAGGGCGGGCTGCGCGTGCACGGCACCAACGATCCGATCGTGCTGCGTTCCCCCGGCGTGCGGTGGGAGATCGTCTCGGACGGGACCCACGAGTCGGCGCGGGCCGTGGTCGACCCGTCCACGGGCCCGATCGTGCTCGAACTACGCTGTGGCACCACCGATCTCGATCCCGCCGCGGCCGGCGAGACGGAGCGGCGCCGGGAGGCGGAGCGGTACTGGTCGGAGTGGGCCTCGAAACTCGCCCTGCCGCCGCTGAAGCCCGACCTGATGAAGCGTTCCGCGCTGACCCTGCGCGGCTTGGTGCACGCGCCGTCCGGTTCGATCCTCGCGGCCGCGACCACCTCGCTGCCCGAGGACATCGGCGGCGTGCGCAACTGGGACTACCGCTACTGCTGGCTGCGCGACGCGGCGCTCACCGCGCAGGCACTGGTCTCGCTCGGCTCGCTCACCGAAGCCGAGGACTACCTCGGCTGGGTGCACCGGGTGCTGGAGACGTTGCCCGGCCCCGAGCGCCTGCACCCGCTGTACACGCTGTACGGCGAGACGCTGCCGCCGGAGGCCTCGATCGATCAGTTGCCCGGCTACGCGGGCTCACGCCCGGTGCGCGTCGGCAACGCGGCCAACATGCAGGTGCAGCTGGACGTCTTCGGCCCGATCGTGGATCTCATCGCCACCCTGGCGCACGCCAGGGAGCTGCGGGGCGTGACCGCTCCGGCGGAGGTGCTGCCCGACGCCGACTGGGAGCTGGTGCGCGCCATGGTCGCGGCGGTGCAGCGGCGCTGGCAGGAGCCCGACCACGGCATCTGGGAGATCCGCGGCAACCCCCGCCACCACGTGTACTCGAAGGTGATGGGCTGGCTGACCGTCGACCGGGCGCTGACCCTGGCACAGAAATTCGATCGCGAGATCGACCCGGCCTGGCCGGTGCTGCGCGACACCATCGCCGACGAGGTGAAGGCGAAGGGCTGGAACGACGAGGTGCAGTCCTACACCGCGGCCTACGACGGCACCGACCTGGACGCGGCGACCCTGCACATCGGGTTGAGCGGCCTGATCGACCCGTCCGACCCGCGCTTCGCGGCGACCGTCGTGGCGACCGAGGCCGAGCTGCGCAGCGGTTCGACCGTGTACCGGTACCACCACGACGACGGCCTGCCCGGCGGCGAGGGTGGCTTCCACCTGTGCGCGGCCTGGCTGGTCGAGGCGTATCTGCTGATCGGGAAGCGCTCCGACGCCGAGGCGCTGTTCGCCCAACTGGTCGACGTCGCGGGGCCGACGGGGCTGCTCAGCGAGGAGTACGACCCGGTGGCCGAACGCTCGCTGGGTAATCACCCGCAGGCCTACAGCCATCTCGGCCTGTTGCGCTGTGCACAGCTGCTCGGACAGCCGGTGGAGGCCGCACTGGTCTGACCCGCGCATCGCGCCGAGGGCCCGCGAACGAGTAATCGTTCACGGGCCCTTCGTATTTCGCCTTTTCGAGGGCTTCGCATCTTACCGTGTAACGATGCCTGCTAAAGTTAAACGGGAACGATTTCCATTATGATCTAGAGCACTGCCAGGAGTACCCCCACGTGAGAACCGGATTTGCCATCACCTGCGCAGGCATCGCCGTAGGGGTCGCCTCCGCCCTGACGCTGACCGCCTGCGGCGGCTCGGCCGACGACGGACGGCCCTCCGTCGTGGCCTCCACCGACGTGTGGGGCGATATCGCCGCCGCCATCGCCGGCCCCGACGCCGCTGTCCGGTCACTGATCACCGATCCATCCGCCGACCCGCACTCGCACGAGACCTCTGCCGTCGAGTCGGCCGAACTCAGCGATGCCGACCTCGTGATCTACAACGGCGGCGGCTACGACGAGTTCGCCGAGAAGGCCGTAGCGGGCACGAACAAGCGCACCGTGGACGCGTTCTCCTTGCGGGTCGACCAGAGCGACCGGAACGAGCACGTCTGGTACGACGTGCGCACCGTCGGCGTGGTCGCCGCCCGGATCGCCGCCCAGCTCGGCGAACTGGATCCGGACAAGGCCGCCGCCTACGCCGAGCGCGCGACGGCGTTCGAGAACGGGCTCGCCGCGGTCACCGCCATCACCGGCAAGCTCGCCGCCGAGCACCCGAGAACACCGGTGTTGCAGACCGAACCCCTCGCGCACTACCTCGTGGCCGCCGCCGGGGCGGACGACCTGACTCCGCACGAGTTCCAGGAAGCCATCGAGCAGGAGACCGACCCGGCGCCCGCGGCCGTCGCGGCGACCCAGGACCTGCTCATCGGCAAGCGGGTCCGCGCCCTGATCTACAACGTGCAGACCGAGGACAAGATCACCAAGGACCTGCGCGGCACCGCGCAGAACGCGGGCGTCACCGTCGTCGAGGTGACCGAGACCCTGCCCGAGGGCGTGGATTACATTCAGTGGCAGACGAAGAATGCGCAGGCGCTGGCCGCCGCGCTGGGCTGAGCAGATGAACGAGGGAGCCGCGCTGACCGAGCACACCGACCGGGTGGAACGGCGGCCATCGAACATCGGCGTGGACTCGGCCGCGGTGCGGCTGGAGGCCGCATGCTTGTCCTACGGGGACCGAACCCTGTGGGAGGGGCTGGATCTCACCGTCGCGCGGGGTGAATTCGTCGCGGTGCTCGGACCGAACGGGTCGGGCAAGACCTCGCTGCTGAAGGTGTTGCTGGGGCAGGTCGGCCTGAGTTCCGGCACAGCTCGGATCGCGGACTCTCCCGCGCGTACCGGCAATCCCGACATCGGCTACGTGCCGCAACAGAAGACGATCGACGCCGGGGTGCAGTTGCGCGGCGTCGACCTCGTCGGTCTCGGTGTCGACGGGCATCGCTGGGGACTCGGTTTGCGCTCCCGCGCCGAGCGCAAGCGCAAGGTGGCCGCGGCCATCGCCGACGTCGGAGCGGAGCACTTCGCCCACGCGCCGCTGGAATCCATGTCCGGCGGCGAGCAGCAGCGCCTGCGGGTGGCGCAGGCGCTGGTCGGTGATCCGAAGGTGCTGCTATGTGACGAGCCGTTGCTCAGCCTCGACATGGCGAACCAGCGACTGGTCGCCGAACTGATCGATCGCCGTCGGCGCACCCACGACACCGCGGTGCTTTTCGTGACACACGAGATCAATCCGATTCTGCCTTTGGTGGACCGGGTGCTGTACCTGGTCGACGGCCGGTTCCGAATCGGGACGCCGGAGGAAGTGATGACCTCGGCGGTGCTGTCGGAGCTGTACCGCACCCAGGTGGACGTGCTGCGGGTCCGCGGGCGACTCGTGGTCGTCGGCACCGGCGACACCATGGACGCGCTGGGCACCGCCGGCGGTCACTGTCACGGACCGGCGGGCGACGAGTTCGCGCACGGCGACACCGCGCCGGACGGGTCAGCGGCATCGAGCGAAGTGAACGACTCGGCAACGGCCGTACCGCAAGCCGACGAACCGGCCGAGAGTGGAGTGCGCTCGTGACCGACAAACTGTCCAGCGTCCTCGGCAAGATGCTGGACTTCGGCACCACGGCGAACCTGTTGTCCTACGGTTTCGTCCAGCAGGCGCTGCTCGCCGCGGCCCTGCTCGGGTTGCTGTCCGGTGTGATCGGCCCGCTGATCATCAGCAGGCAGATGTCGTTCGCCGTGCACGGCACCAGTGAGCTGTCCTTGACCGGGGCCGCCGCCGCGCTGCTGGCCGGTGTCGGGGTCGGTCTGGGGGCCATCGCGGGGTCGGTGGTGGCGGCGGTGTTGTTCGGCCTGCTCGGCAGCCGCGCCCGCGAGCGCGATTCGGTGATCGCGGTGGTGCTCTCGTTCGGCCTGGGTCTTTCGGTGCTGTTCCTGTGGCTGGGCCCTGATCGCGCGGGATCGAAGTTCTCACTGCTGACCGGCCAGGTGGTGAGCGTCGGCAACAACGGCCTCGGCCTGCTCGCCGTCTGCACCGCCGGGGTGATCGCGGTGCTCGCGGTCGTCTACCGGCCGTTGCTGTTCGCCAGTTCCGATCCCGAAGTGGCGGTGGCACGTGGTGTCCCGGTGCGGGCGCTGTCCATCGTGTTCGCCGTGCTGCTCGGCGTCACGGCGGCGTTCGGCGTGCAGATCGTCGGCGCGCTGCTGGTCCTCGCTCTGCTGATCACTCCGGCCGCCGCGGCCGCCCAGCTCACCGCGAACCCGATCCGGGCGACGGTGCTCGCCGTGGTGTTCGCGGAGATCGCCGCCGTGGGCGGCATTTTGCTGTCGCTCGCGCCGGGCGTCCCCGTCTCCACCTTTGTCACCACCCTCTCGTTCCTGATCTACCTCGCCTGCCGCCTGCTCGGCACCCGCAACCGCCGGCTCGCCCGCGCCCGCTGAGAGACCGCGAACCCGCACCTGTCGGCCGCTGAACGTGGGCGGCGTCGAGCTTGCATCGGCGAGCCGATGCTGACCCGATGAGCCGGTCTCATTCGGTGAAATCGGTCAGGGATTACTCATCGGCACCCTGAGGCTGCCGCGCCTCGGCAGGCAACGGTGCAGCTCGAGGCTCTGCCACCGAAGGAGAAGAACTTTGATGGCAGCCGCCTTCAGTCATTCCGGAGCACTTTCGTATGCTCGAGGCACCGCGCCCCCGAACGAATGGTGACCAACGATGATCGACTTCGCGATTCCCGCCGACCTCGCCGCCGAACGCGACCGAGTACGCCGATTCGTCATCGACAAGATCGTCCCGTACGAGCGGGACCCGCGCCTGACCGCGCACGGCCCGACCGATGAGCTGCGGCAGGAACTCGTCGAGCTGGCCCGCGCCGAGAAGCTGCTCACCGTGCAGGCGCCCGAGTCGCTCGGCGGACGCGGACTGACCCACATCGAGCAGGCGGTGATCTACGAGGCGGCGGGCTGGTCCACGCTCGGTCCGGTCGCGATGAACTGCGCGGCGCCCGACGAGGGCAACATGTTCCTGCTGTCCAAGGTGGCCGCCCCCGACCAGGTCCAGCGTTACCTGGCCCCGGTGATCGCCGGCCACCAGCGCTCGGTCTTCGCCATGACCGAGCCGGACGGGGCCGGCTCCGACCCGGCTCAGCTGTCCACCACGGCGACCTTCGACGGCGAGAATTTCACCATCAACGGCCGCAAGTGGCTGATCACCGGGGCGAACGGCGCGAAGACCTGGATCATCATGGCGCGGCTCGCCTCGAACCCGCACCTGCCCGAGGGACCCACACTGTTCCTGGCCGACGGCGACGAGCCCGCCATCGTCATCGAACGCACGATGAACACCATGGACCGCAACTATGTCGCCGGGCACGGGGTGGTCCGCTTCGACGACCTGGTCCTGCCCCGGGAGGCACTGCTCGGCGAGGCCGGCCAAGCGCTGCGCTATGCCCAGCTCCGGCTCGCCCCGGCCCGCCTGACCCACTGCATGCGGTGGCTCGGCGCCGCCGAACGAGCCCAGAGCATCGCGGTCGAGCACGCGCGCACCCGCACCGCGTTCGGCAAGCCGATCGGCGAACACGAGGGCGTGTCGTTCATGCTGGCGGACAACGAGATCGCGCTGCACCAGTGCAGGTTGACCATCTGGCACGCGTGCTGGCTGATGGACAACGGCGAGAAGGCGCGGCACGAGAGTTCGATCGCCAAGTCGTTCGTCTCCGAGGAGCTGTTCAAGGTCGCCGACCGGTGCGTGCAGGTGCTCGGCGGCATCGGCATCAGCGATGAGACGGTGGTCGAGATGATCTTCCGGGACATGCGCGCCTTCCGGCTCTACGACGGCCCGACCGAGGTGCACAAGTACGCCATCGGACGCAAGGTGCTGCGCGGATAGCCGAGGACTTTCGGCCCCGAGTCAGCTCCGCGTCCGTCGGCTAACATCCTGTGGCATGAGTTCGGAACTGCACGTCGACGTCTCTCAGGGCGTCGCCGTGCTCACGCTCAACCGGCCCGCCCAGCAGAACGCCTTCACCCCCACGATGGCCGCCGAATTGGGCGCCGCGTTGCGGCGCTGCGATTCGGAAGACGCCATCCGCGCCGTGATCGTCACCGGCACCCCGCCCGCGTTCTGCGCGGGTGCGGACCTATCCAATCGGGTAGGCGAGGTCAGCGCCACCATCGATCCGCCGCCGTGGCGGGTGCGCAAACCGGTGATCGCGGCCGTGAACGGGCACGCGGTCGGCATCGGCCTGGCTCTAGCCCTGCAGTGCGACCTGCGGTACATGGCGCGCGACGCGGTGTACGGGTTGAACCAGGTGCGCCGGGGCGTCCTGGCCGACGGCTACGCGCACTGGACACTACCCAGGCTCGTCGGCATGGCCAACGCCGCCGACATCATGCTGACCGGGCGCACGTTCGACGGTGACGAGGCGAAGGCGATGGGCCTGGCCAACAGCTCACTGCCCGCGGGCGAGGTGCTACCCACCGCGCTTGCCGTCGCACATGACATCGCGAACGGTTCGGCGCCGCTACCCGTGGCCCTGTCCAAGCGGCTGCTCTGGGAGGGGCTGGGAATGAGCCCGGCCGTGGTCGGAAAACTGGAAACCGATCTCAACCAGCACGCGACCGAGAGCATCGACGGCGGCGAGGCCATGGCCGCGTTCCGAGATCGCAGGCAGCCGAGCTGGTCGGGCAGCGTCAGCACGGAATGGCCCGCCTGGGACTCCGCGGAGCGCGAACGCCCCATTCTGGATTAGGCCCTGCCGGGCGCGGTGTAGACACACTCCATCCGACCGTGCTCGCACGCGGCTGCCGCAACCTATCCTTCGCTCGGCGCAGCACTGTGGAGACTCCAGATCGTGCCCTGCACCATGCCCCGGTGCGGTGAACAAGCGCCGTCCGGCAGTACACCGCTCAAGCGTTACCGCCGAGCAGGATGAACAGGAACAGCACCGCGAAGATGATCATCAGGACGGTGCCGACGACGCCGAGTACATAGCCGACCAGCACCTGGGCGCGGCCACCGTACGCACCGCCGGATTCCTCGATCTGGTTGAGCGCGCGCCGTCCCAGCGCCCACGCCACCGGCCCCAGCACTCCGCAACAGAAGACGCTCGCCGCGCCGAGAAACAACACCGCCGTCGCGTTCGGATGCTCGACCGGCTGACCGATGGGCTGATTGGGTATCACCACCACCCGAATTCTACTGGGATGTCTCGCCTCTCCGGGTTCTCGAGCCCCACGCGTCGGAAATCATGAGATCCGGCAGCGGATCTTGCGTTGTTCGGCAGTCGGGTTCCGGGCACACCCGATGAGCCACCCATGACCAAGCGAGATCAGTTTTCGCGCTGCGCTTTTGAGCATGTTCGCCAATTCGGCCGGGTTGGGTACGCACCGGAAAGCTATTCGTGGACCCAGAGCCCGGCACGCGGGCCCGGCAGCGAGCGCACCGGCGGAGACGCCCTCAGGCGCGGCGTTGCCGGGCGACTTCGGAGAGCACCACACCGGCGGCGACCGACGCGTTCAGCGATTCCACCGGACCAGCCATCGGAATCGACAAGATCGCGTCACAGGATTCCCGGACCAGACGGGAAAGCCCCTTGCCCTCCGAGCCGACCACGATCACGGTCGGCTCCCGGCCGTCGAAATCGTCCAGCGTGGTGTCACCACCGGCATCCAAGCCGACGATCTGGACACCACGGGATGCCCAATCCTTCAGCGTCCGCGTGAGATTCGTAGCGCGCGCGACCGGGAGGCGAGCGGCGGCGCCCGCGCTGGTGCGCCAGGCCACCGCGGTGACGCTCGCGCTGCGCCGCTGCGGAATCAGCACGCCGTGGCCACCGAAGGCCGCCACCGACCGGATGACCGCGCCCAGATTGCGCGGGTCGGAGATGTTGTCCAGCGCGACCAGCAGCGCGGGCTCGGCGGCGCCGCGTGCCCGGTCGAGCAGGTCGTCGGGATGGGCGTAGCGGTACGGCGGCACCTGGAGGGCGACACCCTGGTGTAATCCGTTGGCGCTCAACCGATCCAGGTCGGTGCGCGGTACCTCCAGGATGGAGATGCCCTTGTCGGCGGCCAGCCGCACGCTCTCGGTCAACCGGTCGTCGTTCTCGGTGCCCACCGCGACGTACAGCGCCGTCGCGGGTACACCCGCGCGCAGGCATTCGACCACCGGATTGCGGCCGAGCACCAACTCGGGACCGTCGTCGGCCTTGCGTCCCGCGGGCCGGCCCGCGGCGCCGCCGCCGGACGAACGACCTTGCGCGGCCTTGGCTTTCGCGGCCGCCCGCTTGGCGGCGGGATGCTTGGTCCGCATCTCCGCGGGCGGGGTGGCGCCACGGCCTTCCAGCCCGCGCCTGCGCTTGCCGCCCGAGCCGACGACGGCGCCCTTCTTGCTGCCGCCCTTGCGAATCGCACCGCGGCGCTGCGAATTGCCTGCCATCACTTGGCCTTTCCGAATTGCGGTTCTCCGAGCGCCCATTCCGGACCGTCGGCGGTGTCGGTGACCTCGATACCCGCGGACTGCAGACGGTCGCGCACGCCGTCGGCGGTCGCCCAATCCTTCGTGGCTCGCGCCTCCTGGCGGCGGTCGAGTTCCGCACGCACCAGCACGTCGAGTGCGCCGAGCGCGGCCGAGGAGTCGCTGGGGGTGTACCAGTGCGGGTCGAGCGGATCGACACCGAGGATGCCGAGCATGGCGCGCACCTGACTCGCCAGATCGCGCGCGGAGTCGATCGCGCCGACCTCCAGCGCCTTGTTGCCATCGTGCACCGCGCGGTGGATCTCCGCCAGCGCCTTCGGCACCGCGAGATCGTCGTCGAGGGCGGCGGCGAACGCGTCGGTCCACTTGCCCACCGGAATCTCACCGGCCCGGTCGACCACCCTGGTCACGAAGGCTTCGATGCGCTGGTAGGACTGCGCCGCGTCGTGCAGCGCCTTCTCGGAGTACTCCAGCATCGAGCGGTAGTGCGCGCTGCCCAGGTAGAACCGCAGTTCGACGGCACGCACCTGTTTCAGCACGTTCGGCACCGACAGCACGTTGCCCAGCGACTTGGACATCTTCTCCCCGCCCATGGTCACCCAGCCGTTGTGCAACCAGTACCTGGCGAAGCCGTCACCGGCGGCTTTCGACTGGGCGATCTCGTTCTCGTGGTGCGGGAACACCAGATCCATACCGCCGCAGTGGATGTCGAATTCCGGGCCGAGATAGAACCCGGCCATCGCCGAGCACTCCAGGTGCCAACCGGGGCGGCCGGGCCCCCAAGGCGACGGCCAGGTCGGCTCGCCCGGCTTGGCCGCCTTCCACAGGGTGAAGTCGCGCGGGTCGCGCTTGCCCTCGCCCGCGCTCTCACCCTGGTGCACGTCATCGAGTTTGTGGCCGGACAGCTTGCCGTAGTCGGGATAGCTGACCACGTCGAAGTACACGTTGCCCGCGGAAGCGTAGGCGTGACCGCGATCGATCAGCCGCTGCATCATGTCGACCATCTGGGTGATGTGGCCGGTGGCGCGGGGCTCCGCGGACGGCGGCAGCACACCGAGGCGTTCGTAGGCGCGATCGAAGGCGCGCTCGTGCGTGGCGGCCCACTCCCACCACGGCCTGCCCGCCTCGGCGGCCTTGGTGAGGATCTTGTCCTCGATATCGGTGACGTTGCGGATGAACCAGACGTCGAAGTCGTGTGCCAGCAACCAGCGGCGCAGCACGTCGAACGCGACTCCGCTGCGCACATGGCCGATGTGCGGCTCGCCCTGCACGGTGGCGCCACAGAGGTACACCGAAGCACGGCCGGGGACCAAGGGCGCGAAATCGCGCATGGTCCGCGTGTCGGTGTCAAAGAGGCGCAGGGTCACGGCAGTCGATCCTAGCTGGTGTATAAGGTCGTTCACGGACCGGCTCGGGTCCGCCGGAGCAGGATCAACGACAAGCTTGCAGCAGGGCCGTCGCCACGGCGGCGACCCCCTCGCCGCGACCGGTCAGGCCGAGACCGTCGGTGGTGGTGCCGGACACCGAGACGGGGGCGTCGAGCAATTCGCCGAGCACCTGCTGCGCTTCGGCGCGTCGGGGCCCGATCTTCGGGCGATTGCCGATCACCTGCACCGCGGCGTTGACCACTTCGAAGCCCGCTTCGCCCAGCAGTCTGCGCACTTCCTTCAGCATGGCCGCACCGGAGACGCCCGCCCATTCCGGGCGTCCGGTGCCGAATACCGCGCCGACATCGCCGAGGCCCGCCGCGGACAGCAGCGCGTCGCACAGCGCGTGCGCGGCCACGTCGCCGTCCGAGTGGCCCGCGCAACCGTCGTCGCCGTCGAACCGCAGACCGGCCATCCAGCAGGCCCTGCCCGCTTCGATCGGATGGACGTCACTGCCGATGCCGACGCGCATGGTCACGGCGCCACCGCCGGTCCGATGCCCGCGCCGTCGAGTATCGCGTCGGCGAGCCGGAGGTCGAGTGGAGTGGTGATCTTGAAGGCCAGCGGATCGCCGGGAATGGTGTGGACTCCGACGCCGAGCCGCTCGACCAGTCCCGCGTCGTCGGTCGCCTCGATGCCCTCGGTGGCGTAGGCGGAGCGCAGCAGCTCGGCCGCGAAACCCTGCGGCGTCTGGATGGCGCGCAACCGGGCGCGCTCGGGAGTGCCGGTCACCGCGCCCGCCGCGTCGACGGCCTTGATGGTGTCGGCCACCGGAAGTCCGGGAACCACGGCGGGACGGCCCGCGCGCAGTTCCGTCGCGACCCGGACGATCAGGTCGGGCGGCGTGAGCGCTCGGGCGGCGTCGTGCACCAGGAAGTAGGCGGCGTCGGGCGCCGCGGCGATACCCGCCCGCACCGAGTCGATGCGTTCGGCGCCGCCGACGACCACCTGAACCGAACCCGCGGGCGGCAGCAGGGCAACGGCGCTGTCGACGAGTTCGGTGGGAACCATCACGATGATCCGGTCGACCGCGCCGGAGGCGATCAAACCTTCGACGGCGAGCCGGATCATGGGCGTGCCGCCGACCGGGACGAACGCCTTGGGTGTCGATTCACCCAGACGCACGCCACGACCGGCGGCAGGCACCAGAGCAACGACGGGTCCGTCGGTGGGACGGACACCGTTGTCAGGTGTACTCACGGTCAGGAAGCCGCTGCGAGGACCTCATCGAGCAGGGTCTCAGCCTTGCCGTCATCGGTGCCTTCGGCCAGCGCGAGCTCACCGACAAGAATCTGCCGAGCCTTGGCGAGCATGCGCTTCTCACCCGCGGACAGGCCGCGGTCCTGTTCCCGGCGCCACAGATCGCGGACGACCTCGGCCACCTTGTTCACATCGCCGGAGGCGAGTTTCTCGAGGTTGGCCTTGTAGCGGCGGGACCAGTTGGTCGGCTCCTCCGTATGCGGCGCTCGAAGCACCTGGAAGACCCGATCGAGACCCTCCTGACCCACGACGTCACGTACGCCGACGTATTCGGCGTTCTCCGCGGGAACCCGAACAGTGAGATCGCCTTGGGCGACCTTCAGGACCAGATACTCTTTTTGCTCACCCTTGATGGTGCGAGTCTCGATTGCTTCGATCAGCGCCGCTCCGTGGTGGGGGTAAACGACGGTGTCTCCGACCTTAAAAATCATGTGTCCCGTGCCCCTTTCGATGTTCACAGTTTAACATGCGACTCGATAACGGCGCGATCAACTGTGCAGGTCAGGGCCACAACGAGGCAACCGTGGGGCTTGACAGATGCCAGGCGGTGTGCATTACGTTGTGCCAGAAGGGGTTATCTCCCGGCTCGTTCGGCGCCGCCCGCCTCGCGCGCGCCGGCACCTCCGCGGCAACCATCCGAACCTCGATCGAACCGTTACCGAAGAGCCGAGTGTCGGCACGGACGTTTCGTGGCCCGCCGCACACCGCGCGGGCGCACGGTGCGCGCACATAGCGTTTGTCCCAGCCCCCGCGCCCGGTCCGCCGAGGGAACTACTACGCTGCCTAGTTACTACGCTCCCCCGCGGAGCAGAGCCCGGTCGACATGGAGGGACAACCCGTGACTGCCCTGAAAGCTGTGACCGCCCCGAAGGGGGCGCGACGTCGCATGGTGACGGTTGCCGCACTCGCCGCCGGAGCGGCGATCGCGCTGTCCGGCTGCGGCGCGGGCCAGATCTCGCAGACCGCGGACCAGGTCGCCGCCGTGAACGGCAACCACGCCGACGTGGGCCGCATCGCGCTGCGCAACGTGCACATCGTGTACCCGGCCGAAGGCACCGCGTACAACAACGCCAAGGGCGGCAAGGCGCTCATCGCCTTGTCCATCATCAACAACGGCGAGTCCGTCCCCGACGAGCTGACCAGCATCACCACCGACCTCGGCACCGTCAAGATCACTCCGGCCGCAGGCAAGTCGGTCGTCGAGCTCGCCCCGCAGCAGACCGTCGTCGCGGCGAACCAGCCGGTCAAGCACGAGTCCACGCCCACCACCACCACCACCGCGCCGACCACGAGCGCCGCGGCGCCCACCTCCGCGCCGCGTTCCGCCGCGCCGACCACCACGGCCGATTCGCACGGCGCGGGTTCGCACGGCGCGGGTTCGCACGGCGCGGGCGAGCACGGCTCCGAGCCCGCGGCCACCGACCCCGAGGCCAACCCGATCCTGATCGAGATCACCGGCCTGACCAGGGACGTCGCCCCCGGTCTCACCTACAACGTCTCGTTCAACTTCAAGCAGAACGGCACCGTCCAGGTCCAGGTCCCGGTCGACGCGGGCCTGCACACCGAGCGCCACGAGTCCGACAAGTCCGGCCCGGCCGAAGCCGAGCACAGCGGCGGTCACTGAGCTGGGTCTGATTGCGGCGACTTCGTCGCTGCGTGTTCGCGGCCCCTTTGTGGCATCCGAAGCTCGAACCCTGACGCGCCCAGCGCACCGCAACTCCCGGTTTCGAGCGAAGCGAGACCAAGCATGCGCTGTTCGCGGCCACTGGAGAAACCAACACGCGCTGCAAATGCAACCCTGTCAGGGGTGGTGCGTATGGTGCCCCTGTGGCAAAGACCAAGCCGACTTTTCGCTGCTCCGCCTGTTCGCATGAAGTCGCCAAATGGGTGGGCAAATGCCCTGACTGCGGCGCTTGGGGCACGGTCGAAGAAGTAGTCGTCGGGGCGGGGGCGGTTGGTTCTCCCGGGCGGAAAGCGATGTTGCCCAGCACCGCGGCCGCGCCGATCTCGCAGATCGATTCCAAGGTCACCCGAGCGCGGCCGACAGGCGTGAGTGAGCTGGATCGGGTGCTGGGCGGTGGGGTGGTGCCCGGCTCGGTGGTGTTGCTGTCCGGCGAGCCGGGGGTGGGCAAGTCGACGCTGCTGCTCGAGGTGGCGCATCGCTGGGCGGCTCAGCGCGACGAGAAATCGCTGTACGTCACCGCGGAGGAGTCGGCCGGGCAAGTGCGGTTGCGGGCCGATCGCACCGGCGCGGTGCACGACCGGGTCTATCTGGCGTCGGAATCGGATCTTTCGATCGTGCTCGGGCATGTCGAGCAGGTGCGGCCGACGCTACTGGTGGTCGACTCGGTGCAGACCATGCTCGCTCCGGACGTGGACGGTGTGACCGGCGGCGTCACCCAGGTGCGCGAGGTGACCGCCGCGCTGACCTCGCTGGCCAAGACGAGTGGGATCGCGGTGCTGCTGGTCGGGCACGTCACCAAGGATGGCAACGTCGCGGGCCCGCGCACGCTCGAGCACTTGGTCGACGTGGTCCTGCAATTCGAGGGCGACAAGAACTCGACGCTGCGCATGGTGCGCGGCATCAAGAACCGCTTCGGCAGCGCCGACGAGGTGGGCTGTTTCGAACTGCACGAGGACGGCATCGCCTGCGTCGACGACCCGTCCGGCCTGTTCCTGCACCACCGGACGGATTCCGTGCCCGGCACGGCGGTGACGGTCGCGATGGACGGCAAACGTCCGCTGGTCGGCGAGGTGCAGGGCCTGACCGTGAAGACCGAGATTCCGCAGCCGCGCCGCGCGGTGAGCGGCCTGGACTACAACCGGGTCGCCATGGTGCTGGCCGTCCTGCAGAGCCGCGGCCGGGTGTTCCTCGGCAAGAGCGATGTGTACGCCGCGACGGTCGGCGGCATGCGCCTGGTCGAGCCGTCCGCCGACCTCGCCATCGCGCTCGCCATCGCCAGCGCCGACTCCGACGTCCCGATCCCACCGGGCTGGGTGATCCTCGGCGAGGTCGGCCTCGCGGGCGAGGTGCGCAAGGTGACCGGCCTCAACCGCAGGCTGGCCGAGGCCGAACGCCTCGGCTTCACCACCGCCCTGGTGCCGCCCGGCCTCGCGACGGTGAAAAGCACCATGAAGATCCACGAGGTCGCCGACCTGCGCTCCGCCATCCGCATAGCGGGCCTGCGCAAACTACGCGCCGCCCCCGAAGAGGCCGCCGGCTGATCAGTACGGCCGCTGAGCCCGCGCGAAGAGCGACCGAATGTCAGTGAAACTAGCGTCGATCACCCATACCGCCACGCCCAGCACATCTCAACCCCCGGTTTCGAGCCAAGCGAGACCGAGCATCCGCCGTTCGCGAGCCACCAAAGGGGCCGCGAACCAGCGCCGCAGGCGCTGGAAAAACCAAGACAGCCCGGCTCGCGTCCGAGTGGCCGCCCGTACGCGACGAAGGTGCAAACGTCGATCACTCATACCGACGCGCCCAGCACACCTCAACCCCCGATTTCGAGCGAAGCGAGACCGAGCATCCGCCCGTTCGCGGCCCGGCTCGCGTCCGAGTGGCCGTCGCGTACGCGACGGAGGAGCAAGCGGCGGTCGCTCGGAC